>CADBRV010000033.1 GCA_902797185.1 uncultured Lachnospiraceae bacterium | reverse complement strand
CTCCTTTCCTTCTCTTGCGATGCTTATCTTTCTTCATGTGCTCCTCCTCCTCTCACCGATCCTTTCCCCTTCCGGAAAAGAATTATTTCCTTCTAAAAGAAATATCTTCTTCCTGGCAGGAAGCATCTCCCTCTTAATTAATATGGAAAGAAACCTTTTCCATTGAAATGGAACTTTCCTAAGAAGGGACCTTCCAGGGAAGAAAGGACCTATACCCAAATGTGCCAAACCGCGCTGCCTTTCAGAGATGCCAGAAAAACTTGAAAAAGATTTTACATGTAAAACCATCTCCAAAAAGCAGCGGCTTATACCTTGCCATGAGGCTTCAAAACGTTATGGCAGTTTTGTTATAGTCATTATAACTATTTTTTTCAATTCCAACAAGCTTTTTGCATTATATGACGTGTATTTTATGCTAAATGACAGATAGCTTGATTTCTGCCACCCTTACAAGCAGAAAACTGCACCGTCTCCTGCTTGTATATTTAGATTATATGCGGTCTTTACACTTGCTTTGTATGCCAGAAAATGTACCAGGATTTACACAATTCGTACTTGACAATCGTGAATTATTTGTTCTCGCAATCGTGCCTCTCCATTCTTTATCGTAAGGAGGGACCCGCGCTAGCGGGAAAATCCCTTGCGATGTGCGAGCCATATCGCCTTATGTCATCACCTGTAAGGCGATGACGCAGGCCACGCCTCCGCACGCGAAGCGCGGCCGTTCACGGCTCGGCACTCCTCTTTTCTATGTCACCGCCTGTAAGGCGGTGACACAAAACGCGCCCTCACGCGAAGCGCGGCCGTTCACGGCTCGGCACTCCTTAAGGACGATTGGGGATGCGGCGTCTTTCCTTTCCTGGCTCTCAGGATTTATTCTGGAAATACGGTGCCAAAAGGGCCGCCACATTGGAAATGGGCATCGTCTGGAGGATGACTTTTCCGGGGCCGCGGACGACGGTATTGAAGACGCCCTCGCCTCCCAGCAGCATGTTCTTCACGCCGGGAACGGTTACCACTTCCACGCTGCAGCTCTCATCCATGGCTGCCAGATAGCCGGTGTCCACGATCATCTCCTGCCCCTCTTTCAGGATGTATTCGCATCCGTAACCGTCTATTTCAATAAACGCGGTCCCCTGCCCGGAGAGCTTCTGCATGACAAACCCCTCTCCTCCGAAGAGGCCTTTTCCAAGGCTTTTCTGAAAATACATGGACAGCTCCACGCCTTCCTCCGCGGCAAGATATGCCCTTTTCTGCACGATTACGCTTTTTCCCGGCGCAATTTCGACCGCGTTAATGGAACCGGGGAAACTGGAAGCAAAGGCAATCATGCCTTCCGTGTTTTGCGCCGTATAACGGTTCTGGAAGATATTCTCGCCGGAGAACATCCTTCCAAACATTTTCTTTATCCCTCCACCGGAAGTGGTTTCCATTTTCATGTTGGGCGTCATCCAGCTCATGCTCCCACTCTCGGTCATCATGGCTTCCCCTGCCTGCAGATAACATTCCACCACCGGAAGGCTGCCACCTTTAATTTCATACCTCATAAACTGCTCCTTTCCCAGGACTCCCTTGTCCTGAAAGGCCAATCTTTTTTACAATGTGGATCGTTTCTTATTTACATATATCGTAAGGAGACCCCGCACCAGCGAGAAGATCTCTTGCGATGCACCAGCCGCACCCCCACGTGAAGCGTGGTCTTTCATGGCATAGCCCTCCTTAAAGACGATTTAGAATGCGGCGTCTGTCCTTCTATCTTTTTTCTTTCAGAATCCGCTGACCTTGTAAATGATGAACTCTGTCGCAGACTTGTCCGCCCGTTCTTCTGCCATGCCTACCAGCACGCTCCCGTCCGGCAGCCTTGTGGCCGTACTGATCCACGGATAGGACGTCCCGAAAAGGTCGCCGTCCTCTGCCGATCCCAGCACGCTGCCGTCCTTCTTCCAGAAAAACAGGCTCCTCATATTTCCATCCATTCCGATATATCCGTTTTCCGTCTCCTGGACATTCGTGATACTTCCCAGGGACTGCTCCCCGCCGAATTCCTGGTTCCCAAGTTCCATCTCCTGGTTTCCTTCGGTATCCAGGATCCAGACAGCCTCCCGGTCCGTGTCCGAGTCTACGCCCGCTAGGAGGATATGGTTTTCACTCAGGCAGGCGGTTTTAAGCCTGTCCTGGGAAATGGCCGGCCATTCCTCTTTTGACGCCTTTTTCCCGTCAAATACGACTTTCTCCGGCTCTGACCCGTAAAACCAGGAAATCCCCCAGGTCCCGCTGCTGTGTATCACCGCCTTGTCGATATCTTCGTTTGACGCAATAACCTCGCCATCTTTTATCGTAAGCATCGGTGACATAAGGCCTGTCAGATACAGGTTCCCGTCCTCGTCCGCGGAAATTTCTTCATAATCATCCTCCAGCTTCATGGTATTTTTCAGTTTCAGAGTGTCTCCCAGCGTGTATTCATAAAGGACATTATCCAGCAGTACATAGATGCTGTCTCCGGATGAAACCAGCCTCCCACTGAAAATGTCGTATGCCAGGAGCGGTTCCTCCATCGGTACCCATTCAGAGGTTATCGTGGTATCCGCGATCATCTTGGTATGCTTACGATCGGTAGTGAATGCTTCCCCCTCCCATGGCCAGGGATAATCTTCCTTCCCGGCATCCTCTAGATGGAATGCCAGGTTGTCGAGCAGCCTGCCTGCCTCCGGATCCGTGTATTCGCCGGCTATGGTGACCCTTACCGTGGTTCCGGAACCGGCATCTCTCCCCACATATGTCAGGACCGGTTCCCCCCAGCTGGTCGTTTCAGAGAAAACACAGGGAACCCCGCCGATATTTTTCTGTTCCACCGTCCCGTCTACTGCCAGCTCATACGCGTCAATACCGGATGCATGGAGGAAATCCCGGTATTCCAGGCAGTCGTTTACGCTAGCGGAGATGTCCACGGATAACAGGACTTCCTCTCCTTGTTTGTAATTTAGCCGCCCATAGCTGCTGGTTTCGCTGTCACCTTCGTAGTCTTTATCCTCCTGCCAGCCTTCCGGATAATAAATATCCCAGAGCGTCGTTTCCAGATGCGTGCCGCTGGTGTCCCTGCTTCCACCAGATACCGCGTCTCCCGTCCCGGATCCCGGACCCGCTGGCGCAGAAGAGTTAGAAGACCCTTCCTTCCTGCTTTCCGTTTCTCCGGACGCTGTACCAGAGGAATCTGCGCTCGCATCCTCCTCTTTTTCAAAGCGGAAACTGACTCCTTCATATTCAATATACAGTTGGCCATCTTTCTCATTCATCTCCAGGGTGCCCGTGGAATCCTTAATGGCCACGCCGTTTTCGGTTTCCTCCCAGGTCCCGCTCTCCACTTCGTCATCGATATGCGCTTCACAGGTCCCGTCCTCCCTTAAAATAAGGGAAAATTCGTCCATAAAATCCGATACGGAAAATTCCATTCCTGACATTTCGGCTGAAACGGCATTCCACGTGCCAATATATTTACTCCCTTTCATGTTCTTCCCGCCGCATCCGGCAAAGACCGCCGCCAAAAGGCACAAGATACACAGCCCCGTGAGGACAGTGCCTCTTTGAAATGGACCACGTTCTTTCTGTTTCATCGCAATGCCTCCTTTCGCAACTTCTCCTCATCGTGTATAATAGTTTCAGATTCTTTTTGTTATCGTGTGCGCAACGATACCTTGTACTGTCCAATATACTGACAGTTCCATTTTTGTCCCCATCTGTTACCCCCATTTTGAGGGGGAAAATGAAGAAAAATATGATTTACAGGTACCTGCATATGAAAAAACATCCTTTTTTTTGCCTCCTGCTCTCTTTCCTGCTCCTGGTCGGCCAGACGGTACTGCCCGCCTGCTCCAGCGGGAACCATCTGGACCCTTCGGATCCCGTAACGCTGACTTTCTGGCATGTATACGGAGAACAGGTGAGCTCCCCGATGAACCTCCTGGTGCAGGAATTTAACGAAACAGTCGGAATAGAGAAGGGGATCGTCATCAATGTGACCCGGATGTCCAACGCTTCCGATATAGGGGAACAGCTGCTGGCCGCACAGGCAGGGGAAGCCGGCGCGGGCAGCATGCCGGACCTGTTCCTGTGCTACCCCGGGACGGCTTCCCTCCTGGGACCGGAGAACCTGGTAGACTGGTCGGATTATTTTTCGAAGGAAGAGCTGGACTCCTATGTAGACGCGTTTGTGGAAGAGGGGATGCTGCAGGACCGCCTGTGCGTCTTTCCCGTCTGTAAATCCACCAGGCTCCTTTATATAAACGGGACCGAATTTGGCCGTTTCCAGGCGGATACCGGTACCAGCTACAGCAGCCTGAGGACTTGGGACGGTTTTTTCCGTACGGCGGAGAAGTACCGGGAATGGTCGGGCGGAAAGCCCTTCTGCGCGTTTGACTACCTGGTCCAGAATGTAGATGTCTGCGCGCGGGAACAAGGCGCTGACCAGGTCACAAAGGACGGTTATTATGACTGCTCTGACCCGGTGCTGCGAAACACCTGGAAACAGTTCGCCGACGCGCTGGTACGGGGCGATATCATCATCTCTGACCTTTATGCCAACACCCAGATGATGACCGGCGAAGTCCCTGCCGGAGCAGGTTCCAGCGCCGCGATCCTTTATTTTAATGACACCGTGACGTTTTCCGACAACACCACGGAGCCCATGGACCTGAAGGTGCTCCCTCTCCCGGTTTCCAACCATCTGGAACAAGGCCAAGACCCACTGGCTCCCCAGACGAGCTGCGGGATCTGCGCCCTGAAAACAGACAGCGTAAAGGCCCAGGCCGCCTCCGTTTTTGTGCACTGGCTTACCGAAAGCGGGCGCAACCTGGAGTTTGCCGCGGAAACCGGATATTTTCCCGTAACCGAAGAAGCTTTCCAGTCCATCGACAGCTACAGTTTCCAGGATCCTTCCTATCGTTCCGTATACAATGCCATCCGGACCGTAAAAAATACCTGCCGGTTTGTGCCGCTTCCTTCGGACAGCGGCTTTATCGAAAAAACCAACCTTCTTTATGACAAGCTGCGTGCGGAACAGGCCTCATTGGCCAGCCAGTACAGAAATGGTGCGGATCTGGATGATCTCGAGTCCCAGACATGGGAGCAGTTCTGTTCCTGTCTTGGTCCTCCCTAACCATGGATAGCGGGACCCAGGCGGACAGGACTGTCCTGCCCCTGGCCGGGTCCTCCCGAAGCTTAAGTGCTGGAACCCAAGCGGCCAGGTCTGACCGGGTCCTCCCGAAATCTGGAAAAAGCCTTTCCGAAAGGAGCTGCTGCAGAAATGAAACTCCCGTCCTTTTTCCGGCGCGGGCCGGAGGAAAACAGCGAACTGGCCAGAAAAAGGAACTCCCTGCGCTACAAGCTGTTCCGCTACATGTTCCTGCTTGCCGCCCTGCTGATTGCCGCTTTTTTTATCGGGCTTTCCGTGATTGGCACCGCCCTGCGTCGCCAGAACAGCTTCCGCTCCGCCCTGCAGATGCAGATGGCCGTATTCTCGGACGGCCTTTCCTCCGAATTTGACACCCTCCAGGCCTGGGGGCTCCAGATGTCCCTCTCTTTGACAGGGCAGATCCAGGAATACCTGGATGCCGGCCATCTGTCTTTTTCGGAAATCAATGATTCGGAGACTGCCCTGGGAGCCTTGCAGGAATCCGTCTTCGGTACCCTGGAAGAAAAACTCCTCCAGACAGACAGCTCCGGCGTTTTCCTGATGTTTGACGCGACCGTAAATACCTCCCTCGCCGGTGCAGGCAGCTCCAGGTCCGGCCTGTACCTGCGGAAAAGCTCGCCCACGGACTACGGGTCCGGACTTCTTCTTTACCACGGGGTCCCGGAAATTGGAAAAAAGAACGGCGTTATGCCGCATCGGAAATGGAAGCTGGAATTCCAGACGCAAGACCTGCCCGGATATGACGAATGGAAAAAAGGCGCCACGCCCGGCTCCTGCAGTTTCAGTGACATCTTTATCCTGCCCGGTACCTCCGACAAGGTACTGCTGATGCTGTTTCCTCTTTTTTTGGATGACGGTACCTTCCTGGGCGTCTGCGGTTTTGAAATAAACGACAGTTTTTTCCAGTATAAAATGGCCCAGCCTACCACGCTGAGCCATCTGACCTGCATCCTTGCGGATATCCATGCCGCTCCGGAGGGGCAGCCTTCCGGCACCCTGCAGGTTGACCCAGGGCAGTCCATGTCCTGCGGGAGCACAGACGGATACTATCTTGCCCCTGCCGGGACGCTTTCCGTCACCAAAAATCTTTCCGACATGCGCGTCCTGTGCTCTGACCGCATCACTTCCTACCTGGGAATAACCGAAAAAGTAAAACTTGCAGGACAAAGCGACCGGTTCCGCGCTTATGTCCTGATCCCCCGGCGCGATTACCAGCACCTGTTTTTTCAGGAGACGGCCCAGGTCCTCCTGATTTTTGCTTCTCTTTTTTGCTTTGCCCTTTTCTGCTGCCGCACTTTCAGCCGCCGTTTCCTGACACCGGTGCTAAACAGCCTGGAGCAGCTGAAAAACAGGGAAAAAACAAATCCGGAAGAAATGGTTCCGGAAATCAAAGAGCTTTTTTCACTGCTATCCGAAATGGAACAGGACCGAAAGGCACAGACCGCTGCGCTGGAAAATGAAATCGAGAACGCCCGGACAGAGCTTGGCCGCATTAATAAGGAATATGACGATGCCAGACGGGAACTGTCCCGCCTGGTATACTCCCGCAAAAAAGAAGTGGACCCGGATAATTACCAGCAGTTTCTAAGCGGGCTGGAAACTCTGACCCGGACCGAGAAGAAGATCTTCCTCCTGTATCTCTCCGGCAAAGGGACCAAAGAGATTATGGAGGAACTGGGGATCAAGGAGAGCACGCTCCGCTATCACAACCGCAACATCTACAGCAAGCTGGGGATCAATTCCCTCAAGCAGCTTCTCCGCTACGCGGCGATCATGAACGGGGAGGAGTCCGATTAATCCCTGCCTTATCGCATAAAAAACCAGCATAGCCAAAGGGGGCAATGGCTATGCCTCTTTTGGCCTGCGGAGTTTATCCTAACGCTTCCAGCATGCCGCTTCCACTGCCCAGTCTTTCCGGGACGCCCACGGCATTTTCCAGGTCTCGGACTTTTCGATGTTCCTGCTCTTTAACCGGATCAT
>CADBRV010000032.1 GCA_902797185.1 uncultured Lachnospiraceae bacterium | reverse complement strand
GATGGCCTGTGCAGATGGATCTGTGTTGATGGCCTGTGCAGATGGATCTGTGTTGATGGCCTGTGCAGATATAAATGTGTAGATGGATATGTGCAGATAGATATGTGCAGGAAAATGTGCAGAATGGAGTGAAAATGCTGGAAGTAACCCATATCGAACATAGCGGCTTCTGTCTGGAAATGGAGAAGCGGGTCCTTATTTTTGACTGGTACCGTGGAAAGCTGCCGCTTCTAAAAAAGGACAAGCCGGTTTACGTATTTGTTTCCCATTCCCATGGCGACCACTACGGCCCGTGCATCTGGAAGCTGAGGAAACAGTTTTCCAAGGTGCAGTATTACCTGGACGATACGATCCGCCTTTCGGACAAAAAGGAGGATACTGTTTTTATTTCCCCGGAAAACCATTATGAGCAGGATGGCATGGCCATCGATACGTTTGTTTCAAATGATGAGGGAAGCGCGTTCCTGGTACAGGCAGATGGGTACCGGATTTACCATGCCGGGGATTTAAACCTGTGGCTTTGGGATGACAATACGCCGGATGAAGATAAATATATGAAGGACGTCTATTCTTCCCAGATGAAGAGGCTCAAAGAATGCCTGCATGGGGAAAAGCTGGATGTGGCCATGGTCCCGCTGGACCCGAGGCTGGAAAAGACGGCGCCGGAAGGGCTGGCTTATTTTATGGAGCATATAGGGGCGCGGTACGTTTTCCCGATGCATTATTTCGGACGAAAAAAGGAAGCGGAAGAGGAAGCAAAAGGGAAAAAGCTGGCGTCCTATCAGGAATTTTTCCATTTTGAGGACAGCTTCCAGCTCCCATAACATATCCCCTATAATGTGCCCTTGTAAAGTGAGGGACCATCTGCTGGTATTTTATAAAGGCAGATGGCAACTGCCGATCTTGTAATGGAAAAAGGAAGCGAAAATGGATGAAAATGTGCGTGTAATAGGCCGGGCGCTGGATATCATTGAGCTTTTAGCCCAGGAAGACCGTCCCATGAAGCTGCATGAGATTGTGGAAAAAAGCGGCATGAGCAAGACCACGGTATACCGCCTGCTTTCCACTTTATGTGCCCGTAATTATGCGGAAAAGAGGGAAGATGGTTCCTATGGCATCGGTTATAAATTGATTGAAACAGCCAGCACCCAGATTAACAGCCTGGAGCTGCTCAGCGAGTCAAAGCCGTTCCTGCGCAGGATTGCAAAGGAGTTTGACTTGAATTCCCATATGGGCTTGTTGGAAAAGGGTGA
Organism: uncultured Lachnospiraceae bacterium; assembly: GCA_902797185.1. Classification (GTDB taxonomy): domain Bacteria; phylum Bacillota; class Clostridia; order Lachnospirales; family Lachnospiraceae; genus RUG14243. The sequence goes on along the minus strand of CADBRV010000032.1, from coordinate 70,380 downwards.
CGTCGTTTACATTGAACGGCTGGATGTATTTCCGGGGACATGGCTTTATACAAGGGTTGGATACCGCTCGCCGGCATACTGCTCCTCCATCGGGAAAGTGCTTATGTCCTGCCTTTCGGGTGAAGAGCTGGATGAGACGCTGGCACAGTGCAGCTTCAAAAAATATACCAAAAATACGATTACAGACCCGGAGGCCTTAAAGCGAAGCCTGCACCAGATCCGGAGGCAGGGCTGGGCTATGGATGACGAGGAATACCAGGAAGGGCACCGCTGTATAGGGGCGCCGATTTTCGACTATAGGGGCTGCGCTGCGGCTGCCATGAGTGTCAGCGGGGACCATGGCGCATTGTCCGATGAACGGGTTCCCGAAGTGATCCGGGCTGTAAAAGAAACCTCAGCCGAAATTTCCAGAAGGATGGGGTATGTGGAATAAAAAATGGGGCAGAATGCGGCTGGCATTATGATATATGTCGTCAGTACAGCAAGGGTAATGATGTTATAAAAGGATGCTGGTGCTGCAATAGATGCTGGTGCTGCAATAGATGCTAATGCTGCAATAGATGCCAGTGCTGCAGATAGATGCCAGTGCTGCAAGTAAATACCAGTGCTGCAGAAAAGGAACAAGAGATAAAAAGGAGGGGGCTGCTTTTGCAGCCCCCTCAACAGGCAAGGTTTCTAAAAATTACACCAGCCATACAAGGACAGGGTATTATACGATATTCTTCAATACGATGGTCTTCGTATGGGTAACTTCGTCAAAGGTGCTCATGACGCCTTCTGTGCCAATGCCGGAATATTTATATCCGCCAAAGGGCATCTCGAAGCTGCGGTAGAAGCTTGCGCCATTGATGATGGTGCCGCCGCATTCCAAAGCATTGCAGACCCTGACAGCCCGTTTCATATCCTTGGTGAAGACGCATCCGCAAAGGCCGAATATAGAGCTGTTAGCAACTTTGATGGCCTCTTCTTCATCCTTTACCGGGATAATGCTGACAACCGGCCCGAAGATTTCCATATCGGTGGCTACATCTGCGGTTGCCGGGATGTCTGTGATAATCGTCGGCTCAATATAAGCGCCATTCCGTTTGCCGCCCAGGACAATCTTTCCGCCCTGTTCTACGGTCTTCTGGATCTGTTTTTCTACTTTGATGGCAGCGTCTTCGCTGATCAGGCAGCCCACCTGGGTATCTTCCTCGGCAGGGTCGCCCACCTTGAGGGCTTCGATCAAAGCCTTGGTCTTGGAAATGAATTCATCTACCCTTTCCTTTACAACCAGGAAACGTTTGGAAGCGCAGCATACCTGCCCGGTATTGTACATCCTGCCCCAGATAACTTCTTTTGCAGCCAGGTCGATGTCCGCATCATCCAGTACGATAAAGGCATCATTTCCGCCCAGTTCAAGGGCAACATGTGCAAGGTGTTCCGCAGCGTTTTTCGCAGTCTGGATACCTACCGTAGTAGAACCGGTCATCGTAATCAGGTTGACATCCGGATTCTCGCAGAGCCAGTTGCCTACGGTGGAACCACGGCCGGTTACGATCTGGATTGCGCCCGGGGTAACGCCGGCGTCACCCAGCAGCTTCGTCAGTTTACAAAGGGTCAGCGGGTTGTCGGTAGAAGGCTTTACAATGGCGGCATTGCCTGCCAGAAGGGTAGGAGCTACTTTCTGGTCAAACAGGTCGCAGGGGAAGTTGAAGGGGATGATGCAGACGCAGACCCCGATGGGTTCCCTCTTTGTAACTAGGATCGTATTATCTTGTCCGGGCTCCATCCCTGCCGGGAAGGTTTCACCATAAAGGTGTTTTGCACGCTCGCTGAATCCGCGGAACGCGATTGGAATGTTGGCGATTTCGCCTCTGGCTTCCGTAATCGGCTTGCCATTCTCTGCACAGAGGGTCTGGGCCAGGTCTTCTTTATTTTCCTCTACCAGCTGGATAAATTTGTCAAAAATTTCAACTTTTTTCGAGATGGGGACTTTTGCCCAAATCTTTTGTGCATCGGCTGCATATGCAATTGCGTTCTTTACGTCTTCTTCGGTAGCAGAAGGCACAGTATCGATCACCTTGCCATTGGCAGGGTTGGTAATTTCAATGACGGCTTTATCGGAAGCGTCTGCTTCCATGCCATTGATAAACATTTTCATAGCTTTCATCCTTTCCGGGACCAAGGTCCCATCTGTTTTATAGCCGGATCATGATCCTGAAAGTTATTCTTTTTCTACACCGGTGAAGGAGAGCATCAGCCCGCCGCAGGTGTTCATGCCATCTTGTTCAAAACCGTATTCACCGAAGGTAAATTCGGTAAGGAAGGGCACTCCGCCAGCTTCTTTCTTCAGTTCTTCTGCAACTTCGCCGATCCTGTCTCCGATGCCGGCACGCCTGCCGCCGCAGTGTACAAGCAGGTAGTATGCAGGCTTGTCCATCCTGCCCTTTAATTCCTTCATGGTATCGCCGGTGGAGTGGATCAGTTCGTCAACAGTTGCTTCCATGCGGATTACTGCCGTATTGACTGCCAGGTTATTGCCTACGCCGATGGTATTGTCGTCATTTCCTGCCATGGGGTGGCGGATAGCGACAAGGTCGCCCAGGCGGTCTTTTACGCCCAGCGGGGAAACAACGCTGGCGGAAAGCAGGTTGGCACCCCGAAGGTCATCTATATTAAGACCGCGCCAGGAAGCATATTTTTCCAGGGCCGGCATACCATCGATTTCTGCCAGGGTGCGTACCCCGTTCAGTTTGGTGATAATGCCCACATCCTTGGTTTCATGGTATGCACCGGTATATTTGTTTGCCATCTTCTTGTCGGTATAGAAGAAGCATACGGCACAGCCATCTGGGAAGATGTCTTTGTCGGTAAACAGCTGCCAATTGCCGGCGATGGTATTGTCAGCCGCGCTGCCGCCGAAGAACGGTACACGCCCGATTACCTGCGTAATGCCTTTCAGGTAATATTCCTCCTCTGCCGGGGATGCTGCCATATAGAAATAGTCCGGCGGGGTCGTCTTCCCTGCGTTTTCCATGGCCTTCTTTGCGAGCAGGGCGCCATTTGCGATGGAATCGCCGTTTTTCCTGACAGAAGCAACACCTACCGTGGTGTCCTTGTCGGAAACAGCCATCATGCCGACAAAGCCTTTATCTCCCGTTACGAATCCATCCTCGGTAATCACCCCGGTATAAGAAGTGTTGCCGATGAGCGGTACACCCGGCATTTTTTCCGAAATCCCAGACAGGAGTGCCTTCAAATCGTAATCACAGCTGGCATATACATAAGCCATCTTGATATCGTTTTGCCCCCCTTTTGCCTTTTCTGCAGCTTCCATCCCTGCAGACTTTGCATCTTCCAAAACACTCGTCCCAGTTTTTGCAGTTAACATAATGAACCCTCCTTTTCATATGAACGGCAAATTGACTGAAAAAATAGAAATATATCGATGTATTTCTGTCAATTATTACTATATACAACTGCTATTTAGACTGCAACAGGCAAAAACGTGAGAATGTCTATTTTGTTCCACCAAGTGGAACAGTTGACATAAAACTGAAAAAGAATGAGAGCTGCCGGGAAGGAGGGAAGAGGAAGAAATGGAGAAGCTGCCGGGAAGGAGGGAAGAGGAAGAAAAGGAGAAGCTGCCGGAAAGGAGGGAAGAGGAAGAAATGGAGAAGCTGCCGGAACGGGGGAAATGATGTAAATAGAGAATAAGACGGGACGGAGGAGAGAAGATGTAAATCGAAAAGAGACCGGAACGGAAGGAAGATGATGTAAGCAGAAAAGAGACAGGAAAGGGGAGGGGATACTGTAGGAGGAAATGGAAAAAGGGCAGAAAAAAACTGCCGCACTGGTAAAAGTGCGGCAGCTTAAAATTATCAAGATTTTGCCAGAGGCTGTCTGCCTAAATAAGCTTTAAACAGTGATTCAAGCCTTGTCAGCCGGCTGCGGACGATACGGCTTGTAGGTCTTGCCCTTCTCATCGAACGGGTTCTCGATCTTGCCAGCCTCAACCTGCTGGAACCATTCTTTTGCACGGTTCGGCATGTTCACCCAGCTGTCAGCAGTCTGCGGTTTCTGCATGTCGGTGGTAGCATAACGATAGTCGTTAACACGGCTGATGTATTTCTCATCCTGCTGTGCGGAGTTCTCGTCGCCAAGGTCGCCTGCAGCAACACGAAGCAGGGAACCATACTGCTCGGAAACAGTGTGGAGCTTCAGGTCTTCTACAAACAGTTTCTTCAGCGGGCGTTTTGCAAGGTTAGCCATGATGGTACGGTTCTCGTACGGCATGGTCTTCCACATACGTGCGATTTCCCAAGCACGGTCCAGGACTTTGCCCTTCGGAAGTACTTCGGATACCATGTTGTAGTCCAGCATGTCCTGTGCGGTGAACTGGCGGGTGGTCATGGTGTAGTAGTTGCCCCTCTTGGTGCCCATGTAGTACTGGACCAGAAGCCCCATGCAGTCGCCAGGAACAAGGCCGCCCTGTGCGTGCGGAACTTCCATAACGGTGTCTTCAGAGCAGAGGGTTACATCGCAGAGCATTGCGCTGTCCCAATGGAAGCCCGGTCCCGGGATGGCACCGATGGTCGGTACATCCAGGTCGAATACCATGTTTTTGATCAGGTTCGTGTCATCGAAATACTGGTGCTGGAAACGCTGGGTCGGAAGTTCGGAATAGGTATCCCATCCATTCGGGTCGGATTCGATCATCCAGTTGTCACCGATGTGGGTGAAGATGATGATTTCGTTCTTATAGTCCAGAGAAAGGACCCTGGTCAGCTGGGAGCATGCACGATGGGACATCCCGCTGTGGTGCATCGGACCATCGTTGGTCTTCCAGGTAACCTGCAGGATCCCGTCCTCACGATAAAGGTCTGCAAAATCCTTAAACCACTCTTTGTACTCGTCAAGTTCCGGAAGCTTGACATAATCTGCCAAAGGTTTTCCCATTTTTTACTTTCCTCCTTGTGTAAAATGTTTGCGGACTGCTGGTAGTGTATAAAAAATCAACAATCCGTCTCTGTTCAAGTGTCATTATAATATAAATATATACAAATTGGAACGAAAGTTATGTAATTAACTAACTATGATTTCGAAGGATTATTTACAACTATTGTTGGCATAATTTCGCCTGTACTTGCAATTAAAACCAATCCCTTCATAATAAAAGGAACGAAAGGACAGCATTATATGGACAATTACATCAGGATTTGGACATAACGAAATATGTGGGGATTAAAGAACAGGGCAATAGATCGGATGGGGAAAGGATGGCTTTTCCCCAGTCTGAAACAGCAATACCAGGAGGACAGGACGTGAATCTGCTTTTTATTTTTACAGGCGGGACCATCGCCAGCACGAAACAGGAAGGGCTGGTCCGCATCGACCCGTTCAAAAAAGGAATGCTCCTTGAAGCATACCGTGAAAAGTATCCGGAAGAAAACGATATTACTTATCATGAATGGAAGCCCTGTTATATGCACAGCGAAAACCATGACGGGGAATCCATCCGGCTGGTGGCAGAAAGCGTAGTGCAGGCTGTAACAGCCAAGGAGGGTTATGACGGTGTCATTGTGTTCCATGGGACGGATACTTTGGCATATACTGCCGCAGCCTGTGCTTATGTGGTGGGTAACAGCTGCAGGCCGGTCGTTTTTGTGTCCGCGAATTTCCCCTTGGAAGACCCCAGGTCCAACGGGCTGGATAATTTCCATGGCGCTGTCTGCTTTTTAAGGCAGTCTGTTCAGGAACGAAAACGTGGGAAAGGGGAACATACGGAGGGAAAATGCCAGGAATACGAACTCCTGGAAGGCGAGCAGCAGGAGGCCGGATGTCAGGAATGCGGGCTTCTGGAGGATGGACATCAGGAAGCCAGACAGTCCAAAGAAGAAAATTACAAGGGCGTGTTTGTTTCCTATCGGAACGGGGGAGAGCCCTGCAGGATTTACCGGGCAACCCGTATCCAGGCATACCGCCCGTTTTCCGATGTGCTTCGCAGCACATTCGGGTCTTTCGTTGGAACCATTACAGAAAAAAGTGGCAGATCAGGCGATTCGGGATGCGGCTTTTCCATCTTCCATCCAAACAAATCGTCCAGTTTTGAAGAGCTTCCGGATGAGATAGCGCCCCTTTCCATAGAGGGGATGTCTGCCCAAAGCCCGGTGCTGCGTCTACCCTGCTATCCTGGCATGGTATATCCGGATTCCGCTGCGTTAAAAAAGCAGGGGATCCGTGCCGTCTTAATGGACAGCTACCATTCCGGGACGATCAATACAAAAAGCAAAGCATCCTGCCGTTTTTACCAGGATATGTTCCAGATAGGGATCCCTCTTTATGTGGCAGGCATCAACGGGGAAGCTGCTTATGAAAGCACCGAAAAATTTGCCCGGTATGGCATCCACCCGCTTCTTCGCCTGGCACCGGTTGCGGCTTATATGAAATTATGGCTTGGAATCTCATCCGGTCTCTCTCCGGAAGAGTTCCTGGAAAAGCCTTTGGCAGGAGACCGCTTTACAATAAACGATAGAGCAGGACATTAATTTAAAAAGATAGCCTTATGCAAAACCGTGGGACATTTTTCCGTAAACAGGCAGCAGTCCCTGGAAACCGTAATGCAGCCTTTTGAAAGCCTGTGAGATATTATTTTACGAATGAAACAGCAGCTTATTCATTTCTACAACCTTCTTTCTTCCATCGATTTCTGGCGGGAAGTCCTGGACAAGTTCCGTTCTTTCGGGATCTTCATGCCGATTTTCCTTGCCGCACTGGAATCTTTTATCCCTCCAATCCCGCTGGTGGGGATCGTGGCTTTGAATGTGGCGGCATATGGCCCCTTCCAAGGCATCCTTTACAGCTGGATCGGGACCTGTATCGGCTGCACGGGGGTCTTTTTTTTCTGGAGAAAACTGCTGCTGCGTTTTATGGAAAAAGAAGCGGCCAGGCATGAAAAGCTCAGGAAGGCCAGGGAGTGGGTAGATACCATGAGCGCGCCGGCGCTGTTCCTTCTGGCAATGATGCCATTTACCCCTTCCGCTTTTTTGAATTTTGCCTTTGGCGTATCAGATTATCATGCGGGAAAATATCTAAGGACCATCTATGGCGCAAAAAGCGTCATGATCGTGCTCCTGGGCCTTTTGGGGGAGTCCCTGGTCAAGACCGTGGAAAACCCGCTGTTCCTGGTCTTTTTTGCCGTGGCTTTTATCCTCCTTTATTACTTTTCCAAGAAGGCGGACCGGAAATTCAGGAAGCATGCAGATGGAAAGTGACATGCTTGTCGGAATATCCAAAATGTTGTCAGAAAAAAGTAAGAAACTAACTTGATTTTAACGTAAATTGACATAAAATTTCGTTGCGGTAAGAATGGAAAAAATGTATCATGAATATATAATGGTTTGCTGAAAAGGAGCGGGAATTATGGCCGATTCAAAACTTAGCCTGAAAAAGCAATTAGAGCTGTTCCATTCGGGGGAAAATTACAGCGCTTACCATATTTTCGGTTCCCATAAGGAAGTACGGGGCGGAAAAGAAGGAGTACTTTTCCGCGTATGGGCGCCTAATGCCGAGAAGGTTTCTGTCGTAGGGGATTTTAACAACTGGGACCCGGACCAGGCTCCCATGAAAAAGACAAAGGACGGGTGCTTTGAAAAGTTCATCGCAGGTGTGGAGGAGTTCTCCAATTACAAATATGGCATCACCCAGAAGGACGGGACCTTTAAATTAAAGGCGGACCCCTATGCCTTCCATTCGGAAACGGAGGGCGCCACCGCGTCCAAAGTCTATTTTCCAGAAGGGAAATTCAAATGGTCGGACGGGAAATGGATGGAGAAGCGGGGCGAAAAGCCTTTTATGGAAACCCCGATCAACATGTACGAGGTACATTTAGGCTCCTGGCGCCGCTACGAAGATGGCAATTATTTTGATTACCATAAGCTGGCAAAGGAACTGGTGCCTTACGCGAAGAAAATGGGTTATACCCACTTGGAGCTGATGCCGGTGACGGAATACCCCTTTGATGGTTCCTGGGGTTACCAGGCCACCGGGTATTTTTCCGTGACCAGCCGTTATGGGACGCCGGACGGGTTCGCCTATTTCGTCAATGCGGCCCACCGGGCAGGCATGGGCGTGATCGTGGACTGGGTGCCGGCCCATTTCCCGAAAGATGATTTCGCACTGGCACGTTTTGACGGGACCTGCCTTTATGAAGACCCGGACCCGCTGAGACGGGAGCATAAGGGATGGGGCACCATGGCTTTTGATTTTGGGAAGCCGCAGGTCCAGTCTTTCCTGGTTTCCAGCGCCATGATGTTTCTGAAGGAATACCATGTGGACGGCCTTAGGGTGGACGCGGTAGCCGCCATGCTTTACCTGGATTATGACCGTAAGGACGGAGAGTGGCGCCCCAACAAAGAGGGCGGCAGGGAAAACATGGAAGCGAGGGCGTTCCTGCAGAAATTAAACCATGCGGTAGGCGTCGAAGTGCCGGGTGCGCTGATGATCGCGGAAGAATCCACGGCCTGGCCGCTGGTTACGCAGCCGCCTTCCGTAGGAGGGCTGGGCTTCCACCTGAAATGGAATATGGGCTGGATGAATGACTCTTTGTCCTATATCAAGACAGACCCGTATTTCCGTAAATACCAGCATGAGAAACTGACGTTCCCTCTTATGTATGCGTTTTCGGAAAACTTTATCCTGCCGATTTCCCACGACGAGGTGGTCCATGGCAAGGGATCTCTTTTAAACAAGATGCCGGGTGAATATGAGCAGAAGTTTGCCGGCCTTAGGGGGTTCCTTTTGTACATGCTTTCCATGCCGGGAAAAAAGCTACTGTTTATGGGGAGCGAGTTCGGGCAGTTCATAGAATGGGATTACAAAAAGGAGCTGGACTGGCTGCTTTTAGACTATGACATGCACAGGAAGACCCGGGAATATGTAAAAGCGGCCAACCATTTTTACCTGCGCCACAAGGAAATGTGGGAGCAGGACCTGGGCTGGGAAGGGTTCCAATGGATTGATCCGGATGACCGGGAAAGGAATATTATTTCTTACCGGCGCATCGCCAAAAGCGGCAGGGAACTGATCTTCATCATCAATTTTGCGCCGGTGCAGAGGGACCGCTACCAGGTGCAGGTGCCCAGGAAGAAAAAGTACAAAGAGATTTTTAATACGGATGCCGCAGAATTCGGGGGCAGTGGAGTGCTTAATGAAGAAGAGCTAAGGCCTGTGCCGGATGGAAAGGGCAGCCAGCATGTGGAACTGACACTGCCGCCTTTAGGCGGGATTGTGCTCAGATAGCATTTTGCCAAGGAAAGGGAAAAGTTATGCCAGTAGGAAAGGAATGCGTAGCGATGCTTCTGGCCGGCGGGCAGGGAAGCAGGCTGTATCCACTTACGAAGAAAATCGCGAAACCGGCTCTTTATTTTGGAGGGAAATACAGGATCATAGATTTCCCGCTGTCCAACTGTACCAATTCAGGGATTGACACGGTAGGGGTACTGACCCAGTACCAGCCTTTGGAATTAAATGATTACATTGGCAACGGGCAGCCCTGGGATCTGGACCGGAACCAGGGCGGGGCGCACGTGCTTCCCCCTTACCAGAAAAATTCCGGAAGCGACTGGTTTAAAGGGACTGCCAATGCCATTTACCAGAACCTGCATTTCATTGAGAAATACAAGGCAAAATACGTGCTGATCCTCTCCGGTGACCATATTTACAAGATGGATTACGGCAAGATGCTGGATGCCCATATCGCGAAAGGCGCAGACTGTACGATCGCCGTCATGGATGTACCCTTGGAAGAGGCACCCCGCTTTGGCATCATGACCACGGATGAGGAAGGACGCATTACGGATTTTGAAGAGAAACCGCCCCATCCGACCAGCACGAAGGCTTCCATGGGGATTTACGTCTTCAGCTATGACATGATGAAAAAATACCTGGAGCAGGACGAGCAGGACCCGTCTTCGGACAATGATTTCGGCAAGAACGTAATCCCGGCCATGCTCAGGGATGGCTGCGGCATGTATGCCTATGAATTTGAAGGTTATTGGAAGGATGTGGGGACACTTTCTTCCCTTTGGGAAGCCAATATGGACCTTTTGAACCGGAGAAACGGCCTGAACCTAGATGACTCCTTCTGGAAGATCTATTACCGGCATAATGAGAAACACCCCCATTATATCGGGAAAAATGCCAGGATCACCCATTCCATCATCGCCGAGGGCTGTGAAGTCGACGGGACCGTGGAAAACAGCGTCCTGTTTGCCGGCGTCCATGTAGAAAAAGGAGCGGTAGTGAAAGACAGCGTCATCTTCCCGGAGTGCCAGGTAGGAGAGAACGCAAATGTATTTTATTCGATCCTGGACCATAATGTAAATGTGCAGGAGGGTGCCTTCGTCGGAGGGGAACGGGAAAAAGCCTCCGGGAAGATCACCGTGGTTGCGGAAAATGTTTTGATAGGAGAAGGCGGCAGGGTAGCTGCAGGGACGATCCAGGAAGAGGACGTGCCTTCTTTGGAAAGGAAAGAATGAAATGAAGACAGCAGGAATTGTTTTTTCAAATGTCCATGACCAGCTGCTTCCGGAACTGACCAAGGTGCGCACCATGGCGTCTGTACCGATTGCTGCCAGGTACCGGATGATCGATTTTGTCCTTTCCAGCATGACCAATGCAGGGATTGAGCAGGTGGGCATCATCACAAAGACCAAGTACCACAGCCTGATGGAACATGTGGGAGCCGGCAAGAGCTGGGACCTGGACCGCAAGAACGGAGGAGTCACGATTATTTCCCCGTTTGTGGAAGCAGGAAGCGGGCCGCTTTACACCAACAGGCTGGAAGCGCTTCAAAATTCCAGGCGTTATGTGGAAAATACGGTGGCGGACAATATCCTCCTTTCCGATTCGGACCTTTTGGCCAATATCCCTTATGATGAGATATTGAGATACCATGAGAAATCCGGGGCAGACATTACGGCGGCATATAAGAGGATCACGTTCCTTCGAAAACGGACGAAGTTCAGCCTGGAATTCATGGTCGGGGACGATGGCGCCCTGGAAAGGGTAAAGAGCCATGAGGAATTGCAGGGGACGATGAATTACGGGCTTAACCTGTATGTCATCAAGAGGCAGGTCCTCCTGGACATGATTGACGATTCCCTGGTATATGGGTATAAGAGCTTCGGCAGGGAGATCCTCCCCCATTACCTGGGCCTGGTGGATGTCAAGACTTATGAATTCAAAGGGTACCTGAGGGGGATTGCTTCCCTGGAAGATTACTGGATGGGCAACATGGACCTGCTGCAGTCCAGCGTCCGCAAGGAGCTGTTCGAAAAGGAAGGCTCGCCGGTTTATACCACGGTCAAGGACTCGGCACCCACAATTTACGGGGAGCATTCCAGAGTGACCAATTCCCTGATTTCCGATGGATGCATCATCGACGGGGTGGTGGAAAACTCCGTCCTGTTCCGTGGCGTCCGGGTGGATGAAGGGGCGGTTGTCCGCAACAGCGTGATCCTGCAGGACAACATCATTGAGAGCGGCGCCGATTTGAATTATATTGTGACCGAGAAAAATGTCTTTGTCCGCAAGGGCAGGACGATTTCCGGATGTGAAGGATATCCGTTCTTCATTTCCCTGGGATCTGTATTATAAGGCCAATGGGGCTGCGTATTTTTGCTGGATACAAAGACGCAGCCTCTGCTTTTTAAGGGAGTACATCATAAGGAGGTTGCAGATGGCTGAAAGAAAAAGCCCTGCGGCGAAAGGAAAAACTTCCGCTGAGGCAGGAACAAAAACGGCTGCTGAGAAGACCGAAAGCAGGCAGATCGTAGCAGATAAAAAGAAAGAAATTTTGGAGAAGCCGGAGAAAAAGGTACCGGGCGAAGTGCGCAGGAAGCAGGAAGTGCTGGAGAAGCCGGAGAAAAAGGTACCGGGCGAAGTGCGCAGGAAGCAGGAAGTGCTGGAGAAGCCGGAGAAAAAGGTTCCGGGTGAAGTGCGCAGGAGGCAGGAAGTGCTGGAGAAGCCGGAGAAGAAAGTCCCGGCTGAAGTACCGCAGATGCCGGAAAAGAAAGCTGCTGCTGAAAAGCCCGAGAAGAAGGATGCCGTTGAAGAGCCGGAAAAGAAGGCTGCTGCGAAAGAGGATGAAAAACCGGTAAAGAAAGCTGCTGCCAAAACCACGAAAAAGAAAGCCCCTGCGAAAGCCAGGGCAAGGAAGACGGCGGCTAAGAAGCCGCCTGTAAAAAAGGCAGAGGAGAAAGCTCCCGCAAAGCAGGCAGAGGAGAAGGCAGCCCCGAAGAAAGCAGTGAAAAAAGCTTCTCCAGAGAAAGCGGAAACAAAGCCATCCGGGATGGAAAGTTCTGGAAAGAAGGCTGGGAATAAAGAGACAGGCACACAGAAAGAAGGGACAGGCATGGCAGGACAAGAGGAAAAGAAGGTAAAGCTGCTTTTTGTTTCTCCTGAGGTACAGCCTTTCGCTGGCACAGGCGGTTTAGGGGAAGTAGCGGGGTCCCTCCCGGTAGCGCTGGCAAAGGACAGGAAGCTGGATGTCCGAGTGATCCTGCCTTATTACCGGGATATCCCCAGGGAATGGAAGGACCAGTGCACCTTCCTGAAATGGTTCTACGTAAAGGTAGCCTGGAGGAGCCAGTACTGCGGTCTGTTCGAACTGAAGAAGAATGATGTCACCTACTACTTTGTAGATAATGAATATTATTTCGGCAGGGAAGGGCTTTATGGCTATTACGACGACGGGGAAAGGTATGCTTTCTTCTGCAAGGCAGTCATGGATTCCATCGGGCAGCTGGATTTTTATCCGGACATCGTCCATGCCAATGACTGGCAGACGGCCCTGGTCCCGATTTATAATACCGTTTCCTATCACTATGGTTTTAAGAGCGTATTTACGATCCACAACATTGCCTATCAGGGACAGTACGACCTGGCTATTTTGGGGGATGTCTTCGACCTCCCCCCGGAAGCAGGCTCATATGTGGAATACCATGGCTGCATCAACCTGATGAAAGGCGCCATCGAGACCAGCAACCTGGTTTCCACGGTAAGCCCCACTTATGCCAAGGAGCTTCTGGACGGGCAGAACGCGGAAGGCATGGAAGACATCATCCGCCGCAACAGCTTTAAGCTCAGAGGGATCCTGAATGGCATTGCTACAGGCGTTTATGATCCACAGACCGATCCGGAGATCGCCAGGAACTTTTCTGCAGAGGACCTCTCCGGCAAGGCAGCCTGCAAGGAAAACCTGCAGGAGCTTATGAACCTGCCGAAAGAACCGGATATCCCGATCATCGCCATCGTATCCCGCCTGGTGGGGCAGAAGGGCATCGGCCTCATCCGTGACATCATGGAGCAGCTGCTGCAGGGAAGGGTCCAGGTTGTAGTGCTTGGGACCGGGGAAATCGCTTTTGAGGATTATTTCCGTTACCTGCAGGGACGCTATCCGGACAAGATCGCGGTCAATATCATGTTTAACCAGGGCTTGTCCCATCGGATTTATGCAGGATCCGACATCTTCCTGATGCCATCCATTTCGGAGCCCTGCGGCCTGGCACAGATGATTGCCTGCCGTTATGGCACCATCCCTGTAGTACGGGAAACCGGCGGCCTTAGCGATTCTATCAAGGACTGCAGCCTGGGAGAAGGGAACGGATTTACGTTCCGGGATGTGGACGCCTTCCAGTTAAAAGACGCGGTTGGGCGTGCACTGGCCCTTTACCAGGACAAGCCGGATTGGACGAACCTCCAGAAATATGCCATGGGGATCGATTTTAGCTGGAAGAAGTCGGCTGCCGAATATGAGGGTATGTACCGGGAGCTGGTTTCTTTTTGACAAGCAGGGATATACAGGATAAGATAGGAAAAATATCCGTAGAGCCCCTGCAGTACATACCGTACAAAGCAGGCTTACACAAGATAAGATAGGAAATATATGCCAAAGACGGTGTGCCACTTCCTTTGCGGGCGGTGGCACATTGTATAGTAAGAGAGCCGCACCAAGAAAGAGCACGCTGCGTGCGGTGGCGCGGCCTATGTCATTGCCTTCCGGGCAATGACATAGAAAGGGAGAGCCGCGCCATGAAAAAGTACACTGCTTGTGCGGGCGCAGCCTCTGTCACCACCTTGCGGGTGATGAAATTGATAAAAGAATAAGATGCCGAAAAGCCCATAAAGCCTACACCAGAAAGAAGGAATTTCATGGCTAAAATGACGATCAAGGAAGCCCAGGAACGGATTGAAAAAGCCCTGGCAAGGATGTTTTCCATAACCCCTCAGAAAGCGACCCGTAAACAGATGTACCAGGCAGCGGTCATTACCGTCCGGGACCAGCTGCTGGAAAAGCGGAAGGATTTTCGTGAGAAAATCGACGCGAAAGGGGCAAAGAGGGTTTATTACCTCTGTATGGAATTCCTCCTGGGGCGTTCGCTGAAAAATAACCTTTACAATTTGGGAGAGCTGGAAACGTATGGAAAGGCCTTAAAGAAATACGGCTTTGACCTGGAGGACATCTTCGAAGAGGAGTCCGACGCGGGCCTTGGCAATGGCGGCCTGGGCAGGCTGGCAGCCTGCTTTTTAGACGCGCTGGCTTCCGCGGGATATCCGGCCATGGGCTATACCATCCGTTATGAATTCGGGCTGTTCCGCCAGAAGATCGTAGACGGCTGGCAGGTGGAACTGCCGGATGTATGGCTTCCCGGAGGCAGCGTCTGGCTGTCGCCCCGCTCAGACCGGGCTTTTGAAATTAAATTCGGAGGCCGCCTGGAAGAAAACTGGACCCAGAACGGGCTGGAAGTGGTGCATACCGGTTATGATTCCGTAAAAGCCATCGCTTATGACATGGTCATTTCCGGCAATGGCAATACAGGGGAAGCCTGTCTTCGTACCTGGCGCCCCCGGGAGTCAGACAGTTTTGACATGGAAATGTTTTCCAACGGGAATTACATGCAGGCGGTAGAAAAGAGTGTAAACGCCGACCTGATCGGGAAAGTGCTTTATCCTGCTGATAATACGCCGGATGGGAAAATGCTCCGCCTGGAGCAGCAGTATTTCCTGGTATCCGCCTCTGCCCAGGACATCATCCGCCGTCACATGGAGCTTTACCATACCCTGGATAATTTCGCGGAGAAAAATGCCATCCATATTAATGATACACATCCGGCCATGGTGATCCCGGAACTCATGCGCATCTTTATGGATGAATACCATCTTTCCTGGGACCATGCTTTTTACCTGGTGAAAAATTCCGTTTCTTATACAAACCATACCGTGCTGGCAGAAGCGCTGGAAGTATGGCCCCAGGACCTGATCCAGAGGCTCCTTCCCAGGATTTACCAGATCATGGAAGAATTGAACCGCAGGTACTGCGAGCATATCTGGCAGCGCAATGAAGGAAATTGGGAAAAATGCGACCGCATGGCCATCCTTTCCCATGGCATGGTGCGCATGGCCAACCTTTCCATTATCGGTTCCCACAAGGTGAACGGTGTATCCGCCATGCATACCGAAATCCTGGAAAAGGAAGTTTTCAAAGACTTTTATGAAGATGACCCACAGCAGTTCATGAACGTGACCAACGGGATCGCTTACCGCAGGTGGCTGTGCCAGGCAAACCCTCTTCTGGCAGGCCTTCTGGATGATACGATCGGCACATCTTACCGCTCAGACGCTTCCAAGCTCATACGCTTTTTGGAATATGCGGAGGACGATTCGGTGCTGGGACGCCTTGCCGAAATAAAAAAGCAGAATAAAGAGCGTTTTGCCGGACAGCTCCTGAAACTCACAGGAGAGACGGTAGATCCTTCGAGCCTGTTTGACGTACAGGTGAAACGGCTCCATGAGTATAAGAGGCAGCTTTTAAACGCGCTGCATATCGCTTCCCTTTACCTGCAGCTGAAGGCGGACCCGTCCCTGGAGATCCCGCCGCAGGTTTACCTGTTTGGCGCCAAGGCCGCACCGGGCTATGACATGGCGAAAAAGATCATCCAGCTGATCGTGGCATTAGGGAAAGAGATTGATAACGACCCGGTGGCAAAAGGAAAGCTGAAAATTATTTTCCTGGAAAATTACAGTGTTACCATGGCAGAAAGGATCATGCCTGCTGCCGATATTTCCGAGCAGATTTCCCTGGCCGGGAAGGAAGCTTCCGGTACCGGCAACATGAAGCTGATGATTAACGGCGCTTTGACCATTGGCACCCTGGACGGCGCCAATATGGAGATCGCGGAAGCGGTAGGACGGGACAATATCTACATCTTCGGCATGGACGAGCCCCAGGTGACAGGTCTTCGCAAGGAAGGGTATGACCCGTTTATCTTCTATAAGAGGAACCCGCTTCTGAAAGACACAGTGGATTTCCTGAAGAGCCTGGTAGGCGGCATGGACGTTTCCGACATTTACCAGTACCTGCTTAATGGCGGGGACCCCTACATGTGCCTGGCAGATTTTGACAGTTATGCGGATATCCATAAGAAGGCATGGGCTGATTATGCAAAACCGAAGGAATGGTATAAAAAGTCCCTGCGCAACATTGCCCATGCAGGCATCTTTTCCGCTGACCGCTCCATCAAGACCTATGCGGAAGAGATCTGGGGCATTAAGAGATACAGATGAGATGTACGATAATCGCGGATGGCAGGCATTACGGGGAAAAAACCGGTACTGCCATCAGAGGCAGCGAAGTGGAGATGCGCCTTTATGTCCCGCGGGAAACCGGGGCCATGGAGGTGCATCTCAACCTGCGCCTGGACCAGGAAAAATCCTATTTCCGTTCCGGCATGGAATGGGAAGGCATGGAGGGGGAGATGGACCTTTACGTGTGCCAATTCCCCGCGGTGACAATAGGGCTTTACTGGTATTATTTTGATATAGACGGATGCGGCGGAACCTATTTTTCTTCCCTGGATGGCAGGAAGGCTTTTTTCACGGACAATTTCAAGCAGAAGAAAGACCTCCAGCTGACCATTTACCAGAGGGAATACAAGGAGCCGGCATTCCTGCCGGGCGGGCTGTTTTACCATGTATTTGTGGACCGCTTCTACAGGGGCGGGGAAGATGCAGATGCAAGCCTGGCAGAGGAAAAAGAAAGTGCCGGCTTAGCAGGCCGGTCCCAGGAACAAGGCTATTCCTGCCAGGCAGGCACGGTACAGGGACAGGGCCCTGACGGCGGCTATGGAAGCCTGGAGCAGGCTGGAGGAAATGCCGGACGTGCCACCCTGGCACAGGAAGAGCGTAAGGCCTGCAAGGATGAGCCGGCGAAGAGCCGCTACCGTTTCCTGCCCGTAGGAGAAGGCTTTGATAATGCGACGGAGAGGACCCTTATTTTCCATGACAATTGGGACGAAGTCCCGGCCTGGCAGCAGGATTCCCACGGGGAGATCTTAAATAATGACTTTTTCGGAGGGAACCTTGCCGGCATCCGGGAGAAGCTGCCATATTTTAAGAAATTAGGGGTGACCTGCCTGTATCTCTCCCCGATCTTTGAGGCTTATTCAAACCATAAATACGACACTGGGGATTATGGGAAGGTCGACCGGCTTTTCGGGACCCGGGAAGAATTTGAAAAGCTCTGCCAGGAAGCAGGGGAAAACGGCATCAGCGTCATGCTGGATGGCGTCTTTAACCATACAGGGGCGGATTCCATCTATTTTAACAAATATGGGATTTATCCTTCCAAAGGCGCCTGGCAGGGGGAAGGCAGCCCATACCGGGACTGGTATTCTTTCAGCCCGGATGGCAGCAAATACCGCTGCTGGTGGGGGATCGACACACTGCCCACGGTCAATAAGGATTCCTCTTCTTTCCAGGAATACCTTTTCGGGGAAGAGGGGATTGTCCGCAAATGGATCCGGCTGGGAGCGGCCGGATGGCGCCTGGACGTGGTGGACGAACTGCCGGACGGCTTTTTAAAGAAGCTGGTGAAGGCAGCTAAGAGCCAGAGGGAGGATGCCGTCGTCCTGGGCGAGGTTTGGGAAGATGCTTCCAACAAGGCTGCCTATGGCGTCCGGCGGGAATATTTCCAGGGGCAGGAGCTGGACTCTGTCATGAATTACCCTTGGAAGGATGCCATCATTTCCTACATCCGGAAGCGGGATGCCGGAAAACTGGCTGACGCGGTGGACGAAGTCTGCTGCAATTACCCCCCGGAAGTGCTGGAATGCCTGATGAACCCGCTCGGGACCCATGACAGCGTGCGGGCGCTTACGGCACTGGCCTGGAAACAGGCAAAACCTCATTCCAGGGAAGAGATGGCAGGTGCTTTCCTTTCGGAAAAGGAGAGGCACCAAGGGATACGCCTGTTAAAAATGGCATCCCTGCTGCAGATGATACTTCCAGGAGTACCATGTATTTACTATGGGGACGAGGCGGGCATGGAAGGCTTCTCGGACCCCTTCAACCGGGGGGCTTATCCCTGGGGGCGGGAAGAAAAGGGATTGAAAAACCATTACTTCCTCCTGGCACACCTTCGGAAACAAAGGAGGCATTTTTTTGCGAAAGCAGGATGCCAGGTGCTTTATGCGGAAGACGGGGTCTTCCTGTTTGCAAGGGTCCTGGGAGAAGATGCGCTGCTCTGCGGTACGAACCGCGGGAAAAAGGATTTTTCCCTTACAGGCAAAAATGGGCTTTCACTTTTTATCCCAGGCAGGGATGGCATGCTGCTGCAGGACTTGTCCCGCCGGGAGCTTGCGGAAATACAAAATATTTTAGAGGATTGGATGGATGAGTGAAAATTTAGAAGACGTTAGGCTGGCCGCGGCCGGCCTTATTGCCAGGCTTGCCCATAAAGGGCAGATGGACCGGAACGGGGAGCCGTATATCGGCCACCCGAAGGCGGTGGCTTCTTATGTGGGAACAAAAGAGGAGAAGACAGTGGCCCTCCTGCATGATGTCGTGGAAGATACCGATGTGACAGAGGAAGAGCTGCGGCCGATTTTCGGGAAGAGGATTACGGATGCCGTGATGCTCCTGACCCATGAGGAGGGGGTGCCTTACCTGGATTACGTAAGGAACCTGAAAGACAACCCTCTTGCAAAAACAGTAAAACTGGCTGATTTAAAGCACAATATGGATCTGTCCAGGTGTAAGGGCGAAGTGCCCCAGGATATGTATGAACGCATGGAAAAGAAATACAAACCGGCATACCGGATCCTGACACAGGACTGAAGAAGGGAAACAAGGATCATGACATTAGACCAACTGGAGATCGGCACTCCCGCACTGGTAGACTCTGTGGGAGGGGGCGGCGCCCTGCGCCAGCACATCCTGGACATGGGGATTATCCCGGGACAGGCCGTATCCATCGTAAAATACGCCCCCATGGGGGATCCGGTGCAGATCCGGGTCAACGGGTATGAACTTACCCTCAGGCTCAGCGAGGCAGCACAGATCCAGGTCACGCCGGAGGAAGAGAAGGAAAGGCCGTCAGAGGAAAAGAAGGATGTTGACGAAACCACCAGGGCGTCCCACCATGTGGAGCATCCCGGGCTTGGTGAAAATGGCAAATACCATGTAAAAGCAGATGAGCATCCGCTGCCGGATGGACAGGTGCTTACGTTTGCGCTGGCCGGCAACCAGAACTGCGGCAAGACCACGCTCTTTAACCAGCTTACAGGCGCAAACCAGCATGTGGGCAATTTCCCCGGGGTTACGGTGGACCAGAAAAGCGGCGCGATCCGCGGGCATGAAAATACGCTGGTGACCGACCTGCCGGGCATCTATTCCATGTCCCCTTACAGCAGCGAGGAGCTGGTCACCAGGCGCTTCATTATTGAACAGCACCCATGCTGCATTATCAATATCGTGGATGTGACGAATATTGAAAGGAACCTGTACCTGACCATGCAGCTTCTGGAACTGGATGTGCCGGTGGTGCTTGCGTTAAATATGATGGATGAACTTACCGGCAATGGCGGCTCAGTCCGGATTAATGAGATGGAGTCCCTGCTGGGAATCCCGGTGGTGCCGATTTCCGCCTCGAAAAATGAAGGCGTAGAGGAACTGGTGCGCCATGCCATCCATATCGCGAAATACCAGGAAAAGCCGGGAAGGCTGGATTTCTGCAGCGAATCTGACCATGGCGGGGCAGTGCACCGGTGCTTGCACGCCATCATGCACCTGGTGGAAGACCATGCACAGGCAGCGGGCATCCCGCTCCGGTTTGCCGCTACCAAGATAGCAGAAGGGGACCAGCTGGTGCTTTCTGTTTTGAAACTGACGCAGAATGAAAAGGAAATGCTGGAGCATATCATTGTCCAGATGGAAGAGGAGCGGGGGCTGGACCGTTCTGCCGCCATCGCGGATATGCGTTTTTCCTTTATCCGGAAACTGGTGGCCCAAACCGTGGTAAAACCCGGGAAGAGCAAGGAGGCTGAACGGAGCTCCAGGATGGACAAGGTCCTGACAGGAAAGTATACCGGCATTCCGGCTTTCGTTTGTATCATGGCGCTGGTGTTTTTCCTGACCTTTGCCGTCATCGGGAACGCCCTGCAGCAGCTGATGGAAATGGGGATCGGCGCATTGACAGACGCAGTGGACCATGGGCTTACCAGCCTGGGGATCAACGAGGCCGTACATTCCCTGGTTGTAAATGGCGTGTTCAATGGCGTAGGCAGCGTCCTCAGCTTCCTCCCCATCATCGTGGTGCTGTTTTTCTTCCTCTCCCTTTTGGAGGATACCGGATACATGGCCAGGGTGGCGTTTGTTATGGATAAGCCCCTTCGGAAACTGGGGCTTTCCGGGCGGAGCATCGTGCCGCTTTTGATCGGTTTCGGGTGCAGCGTGCCCAGTGTCATGGCAAGCCGTACCCTGCCTTCTTACCGGGACCGCAAGATGACCATCATGCTGACCCCGTTCATGAGCTGCAGCGCGAAAGTGCCTATCTATGCCTTTTTCTCTGCCGCGTTTTTCCCGCGTTATGCCTGGATCGTGATGGTCTTCCTGTATTTTCTGGGGATTATTGTCGGGATCCTGACTGCGCTGATTTCCAAAAACAGCCTGTTCAAGGGAGAAGCGGTGCCTTTTGTCATGGAGCTGCCCAATTACCGCATGCCCAGCGCAAAAAATGTCCTGCAGCTCCTGTGGGAGAAGGCAAAGGATTTCCTGCAGAGGGCGTTTACAATTATTTTCTGCGCTACCATTGTCATCTGGTTCCTGCAGACCTTTAACTTCAGGTTCATGATGACGACAGACAGCAGGTACAGCATCCTGGCAACCCTGGCCGGTTTGATCGCACCTATATTTGCCCCCATGGGTTTTGGAAACTGGCAGAATACCACGGCACTGATCTCCGGCTTTATGGCAAAGGAGAGTGTCGTATCGACTTTGAATATCCTGTATGGCTCTATGGCGGCTTTCCGGCAGGCTATGTCCCCGGCAGCGGCTTTCAGCATGGTGGTTTTCTGCCTGCTTTATACGCCCTGCGTGGCGGCCATCGCCTCCATCCGGCGTGAACTGGGAAGGAAATGGGCCTTTGGCTGCGTCCTTTTCCAGTGCGGTATTGCCTGGGTGGTTTCGTTTATCGTGCATGGAGTCTGTCTTCTTATTTTTTAGGGAGGGCTATGTCCATAGGCAGCAGGGTGCCGGAAATATTGGAGCACGGCACAGAAGAGGGCTGTGCGTATGGATGGCAGGAAGCGGGAAAAGCCCAGCGCTGGAGACCGAAAGGGGCTTGACATGCCGCATTTGATTGTGTACTATTGAACTGAAAAGTAGTTGTACACAATTAAATTTTGTGATTCATTACAGGCAAAGGCTTGCCTGAAAAAAAGGACAGACGCCGCATTCCAAATCGTCCTATGCCACCGCCTTGTCAGGCGAGACGGCGCAAAGAGGAGAGCCACGCCATTATAGAACGCACTTCGTGCGGAAGCGTGGCCTATGTCATCACCCGAAGGGGTGATGACATAGGATGATGCGGCTCGTACATCGTAAGGAATCCTCCCGCTAAAGCGGGTTCCTGCTTACGATAAACATAAGAAAGGGCGTGGAAATATGGAACCTATTACATTAAATGCAGAAAATTTTGAACAGGAAGTAATCCAATCCAAGGAACCGGTACTGGTAGACTTCTGGGCTACCTGGTGCGGCCCCTGCAGGATGATCTCCCCCATCGTAGAGGAAATCGCGAAGACCGCAGAAGGATTTAAGGTTGGCAAGGTGGACTGTGACAGTAACCAGGAGCTGTGCCAGAAATACAATATTACTTCGATCCCGACCCTGCTTTATTTTAAAGACGGGGAAGTGGCAAAGAAGTCCGTTGGCGCAATTTCAAAGCAGGAAATCCTGTCGCTTTTAAAGTAATGCAGGATAGGCGCATACCTGGCCAGACATTTCCGGAACAGAGAGGAGGGAGATAAATGGCGGATAAGTATGCTTCGCTTCGGCTGGAAAACCAGCTGTGTTTCCCGCTTTATGCCTGTTCGAAGGAAGTGGTGCGCCGGTATACGCCCCTTTTGAATGAACTGGGACTTACGTATACACAGTATATTACTATGATGGTGCTCTGGGAGCGGGAGCATGTCACAGTAAAGGAGCTTGGAGAAGCCCTTTACCTGGACAGCGGGACCCTGACACCGCTTTTAAAAAAGCTGGAGTCAAAGGGCTATATCGAGCGCCACAGGTGTGAAGACGACGAGCGTTCCCTGATGGTTTCCCTTACAGAAGAGGGCAGGCAGCTTCGGGAAAAGGCGCTGGAAGTCCCGCGGAAAATCAGCTGCTGCCTGAAAATTTCAAAGGAAGAACGCATAGAGCTTTACAAGCTGCTTTACAAAGTGCTGGACGGGGTCAAGGAAGAAGCTTGACGACAAACAGGCATGTCTTTAGAATAAACACAGTGCCACAAAGCGAGAGGCCAAATATATGAAATGTCCATACTGCGGGTGCGAAGACACGAGGGTAATCGATTCAAGGCCTGCCGATGATAACTGCAGCATCCGGCGCCGCCGGGTCTGTGATGAATGCGGCAAAAGGTTTACGACATATGAAAAGGTGGAAACTGCCCCTCTTATTGTCATAAAGAAGGACAATAACCGGGAACAGTTCAGCCGTTCCAAAATCGAGGCCGGCGTGCTCCGTGCATGCCATAAACGACCCATCAGCGCAAAACAGATCACGCAGCTGGTAGATGACGTGGAGAACGAGGTCATGGCGCTGGAAACCAGGGAGGTGCCCAGCAAGGCCATAGGCGAGATCGTCATGAAGCACCTGAAGGATTTGGACCAGGTGGCATATGTGAGGTTTGCTTCCGTATACCGGGAGTTTAAAGACGTGGGTACTTTTATGGAAGAACTAAGAAATCTGCTTGACAGCAAGTAAGGAGCAATGCGGGTGAGAGAGGATTCAAAATTTTTTCCTGAGCATTATGCGTCCTCCGCATATGGGATTTCCTACGAAACTTTATATAACAAAGGGTACAGGGGTATTATCTATGATATTGATAATACCCTTGTTGCGCATGGGGCGCCCGCGAATGAAAAGGCAAAGAAGCTTTTTGCCCATCTGCGGCGCATTGGCTTCAAGGCCTGCCTTTTGTCCAACAACAGCAAGGCGAGGGTAGAGCTTTTTAACCGGGACATCGGCCTTATGGCAGTATGCAATGCCTTTAAACCTTCCAGGAAGGGCTTTGAAAAGGCAATGAAGCTCATGGGGACAACCCGGGAAAATACAATTATGATAGGGGACCAGGTGTTTACGGATATTTACGGCGCCAACAGGGCCAAGGTCCACAACATCCTGGTAAGCCCGCTGGACCCCAACGAGGTCCTTATGGTTAAGTTTAAACGGGCACCGGAAAGGCTGGTGCTGCGCGCATATAAAAGATTTCATCCGGAAGAATTCCGGGAAGGGAAAGGCGATCACGATGGAGATGGCAGAGATTCTGGAAAAAAGGGGCATTGACGCGGTCTTGGTGACAGACCCATATAATTTCCATTATTTATCCGGATTTGCGGGCGAAGGGATCCTGGTCCTGTGCAGGGAAGGGAAATACCTGGTAACGGATTCCCGTTATACGGTTGCTGCCAAAGAAACGTCTGCCAAAAGAGGCTTTACAATCTGCGAATTCGGCCGCAAAAAGCCGCTGATGAAATGGGTCAGGGAACTGACCTTGGAAAAGGGTTATAAAAAAGTCGGAATAGAAGACGGGCATATGACGGTGAGGGAGCTTTCTAATTACCGCCGCTTTTTCCCGGACATTACCTTCTATACCATGGGCGACGAGCTGGAAAACCTGCGTATGGTGAAAACCACGGAAGAAATCCAGGCGATGGAATACGCGGAGCTCATCGGGGACCTGGCATTTCGGGAAATCCTGTATAAGATCAGACCCGGCATGAGCGAACTGGAGCTGGCAGCAGAAATTGAATATGCCATGAAAAAGAACGGCGCGGAAGGCTTCAGTTTTGATACCATTGTCGCATCCGGCTTAAACAGCGCCAAGCCCCACCATCGTCCCAATGGGAAGAAACTGGAGAAAGGCGATTTCATCACCATGGATTACGGATGCATCTTCCATGGTTACTGCTCCGACATGACCAGGACAGTAGTCCTGGGAAAAGCCAATGAGAAGCAGAAGGAAGTTTATAATACCGTCCTTAAGGCACAGCTGACGGGGCTTGCTACGATTAAGCCTGGGCTTACCGGTGCGCAGTGCGACGCGGCAGCCAGGAAAGTCATTGATGACGCGGGCTATGGCCGGTATTTCGGCCATGCATTAGGGCACAGCGTAGGGCTTTATATCCATGAATCCCCGGCACTGTCCCCTACAGACAAGCGGGTCCTGAAGCCGGATATGATTGAAACCTGTGAGCCGGGAATCTATATCGAAGGCTTCGGAGGCGTAAGGATCGAAGACATGTGCCTGGTTACGGAAAATGGCTGCAGGCCGTTGGCAATCTCGCCCAAGCAGCTGATCGAGATCCCGGCTTAAGAGCCAGGATCTCGATAGAGGTCTGCCAAGCGCTATGCTGGGAAAAAGAAAAGGCAATAGACGCAGGATCCTGCCGGGACAGACCGGCAGGCGTCGGAAAGGAGCAGGTTATGAAAGCGGAAAAAAAGCTGCTTTTTATTATTAATGCCCATTCCGGGAGAGGGCTGATCCGAAACCACCTGCTGGAAATCATCAATTTGTTCGTTCGGGGCGGGTTCGAAGTAGTGGTTTATACGACGCAGGGAGCACGTTCCGCCAGCAGCCTGGTGGCCGCCCATGGGGATGAGTTCGACCTGGTGGTGGTCAGCGGAGGGGACGGCACTCTCAACGAGGCTGTATCCGGCATCCTTTCCGGGCAGGTAGACGTGCCTCTGGCATATCTGCCAGCCGGCTCTACCAATGATTTCGGCAGGTCCCTGGGGATTTCCCAGATCCCCTACCATGCCGCAAAGCAGGCGCTTTTCGGCAGGGAATTCTGGTGCGACGCGGGGCGTTTTGAAGACCTGGATGCGCCGGAGCATGACCCTTTGGGGGTTTCCCATTTTGTTTATGTGGCAGCATTCGGGGCTTTTGCAGATGTCTCTTTTGAGACGCCTCAGGAGCTGAAGAACGTGTTTGGGCACTCTGCCTATTTCATGCGTGCCTTCCGGACTTTGTCGGAGCTCAAGCCCATCCGTGCCAGGCTGGAATTTAACGGGGAAGTCATTGAAGATGATTTTATCAGCGGGATGGTGACCAACTCCCATTTTGTAGGAGGGGTCATCCAGCTGGACAGCAGGAGGATTTCCTTAAGCGACGGCCAGTTTGAAATCACTATGATCCGCAATCCCAAAAACCCTGCGGACCTTACCCAGATCCTGGTGGACCTGGGGCAGAAAAATACCTCAACCAGCAGGATGATATACAGGGCGCAGGTCAGCGGGCTCAAGGTCATCTCCGAAGAGCCCATCCTCTGGACTATTGACGGGGAGGACGGAGGCGTCCACAAGAGGGTGAAGCTGTCCAACCTGCACAACGCGTTCCGGATTTTTGCGCCGGATGAAAATATAGACCAATTGGATCCCGCTTTAGGGGAAGAAGACGAGATAGATGAAGCAGACAGGTTTAAGGAGGAAAACGAATGAAAATCGCAATCGGGAATGACCACGCAGCACCGGAGCTGAAAAAAGAGATCCAGGCATATCTGGAAGAAAAAGGGATCGAAGTAGAAAACTTCGGGACCGATACCGCGGACCGATGCAATTATGCGGAATATGCGGAAAAGGTAGCAAAAAGCGTTGCCGGCGGGAAAGCAGATGCGGGAATCCTGATCTGCGGCACCGGCCTTGGCATGAGTATGGCTGCCAACAAAGTCAAAGGCATCCGGGCAGCGGCAGTTTCCGAACCGGTCAGCGCAAGGCTTTCCAAAGAGCATAACAATGCCAACATCCTGTGCTTCGGCGCCAGGATCGTGGGCGTGGAAATGGCAAAGGCCATCGTGGACGCATGGCTTAACGCACATTTTTTAGGCGGCAGGCACCAGATGAGGATTGACCAGATTACCGCGTTGGAAGAAAAAGGTTCCATATGAAAACCATAAGGGAAGATATAAAATCTGCCCATTTCCATTCCAGCTATTTGATCTTCGGCGACGAGCCTTACCTGGTGAACCAGTACACAGATATGCTGGTGGATGCCATTTCGTCGAAGGACGATACCATGAATTTCCGCAGGTATGAAGGCAGCGGCATCAATGAGAACGAGCTGGTGGACCTGGCGGAAACGATGCCGTTTTTTGCCGGGCACCGGCTGATCCTTTTGGTGAACTCAGGCTTTTTTAAGTCTGCCCCGGAAAAGCTGCCGGAATACCTTTCTTCCGTCCCTGAGACCACGGTTTTTATTTTCCAGGAAAAGGACGTGGACAAGAGAGGGAAGATGTACAAGGCGGTTGCCAAAAACGGCCATGCCGCGGAAATGAAGAAGCAGAATGATTCCGACTTGTCTAAATGGGTGCTGGGAAGGCTGAAACGGGAGAAAAAGAAGATCACCCCGGATGCCCTGGACCTGTTTTTCGAAAAATGCGGCAATGACATGTATAAGATCAGCCTGGAGCTGGAAAAGCTGGTCTGTTACTGCGGGAGCGGAGAGGGCATTACGGCGGACATGGTGGAGCTGGTAACCAGCCCGACTTTGGAAAACCGTATTTTCCAGATGGTGGATGCCCTGCTGAAGAAGGACCGGAAGAGGGCTTTCCAATATTACGAGGACCTGGTGGCGCTCAAGGAGCCTGTCGGGAGGATGATCTATAAGATCGGGAACCAGTATTCTTCCCTGCTGAAGACAAAAGAGATGCGCCTGAATGGCTACGATACGGAGAAAATTGCAAGCCTGCTGGAAATTTCCCCGAAAGCGGCTTATGCCAAATCAAAATCCGTTTCCTTTTTGAACTTGAAGGATTTAAGGGAAGGGATGAAAAAATGCGTGGAGGCGGAAGAGGCTTTTAAGAGCGGCCAGATGGGCGACCACCTGGCTTTGGAGTCCCTTATGATCCAGCTTTCCGCCAAAGAGCAGGAAAAGGCGGGCAGATAATCATGAAACAAGGCACCCAGGAAAAGCGATGGCCAGCTTTTCCTGGGCGCCTTGTTTCATGGCCTGCATATTGCGGATAAACTGGAATAAAAAAAGGAATCGGAGAGGGTGTTTCCGATTCCTTTTCTATACCCTGTGAAAGGGCATAGTATTTTGTTTGAATAGCTGCTTAAGCCATCTTGTTTAAAGCGGCGGTCAAACGGGAAGTTTTCCTTGCGCTGGTGTTCTTGTGGAGCACGCCTTTGGATGCGGCCTTTGCGAGTTCCCTGCTTGCGGTCTTTACTGCTTCTTCAGCAGCAGCCTTGTCGCCGGACTCGATTGCAGCTTCAGCCCTCTTTACGTAAGTTTTTACGCGGGACTTTACGGATTTATTTCTTTCCTCGTTCCTCTGTGCAACTAAGATTCTCTTTTTTGCAGATTTGATGTTAGCCAATTCGGACACCTCCTATCTCGTCGAAAGTGGATTTGAATTTCCATTTCTCATCGGACACGGACGAATGAATGGAAACATACTATATTATCTTATGCATTCCGGAGGGATCTGTCAAGAATATTTTAGGATTTTTATAAGGGCTGTTTGCATGGAACGTGCCGCCATATTATAATTAAATGGACAGACGCCGCATTCCCAATCGTCCTCAAGGAGAGCCGCGCCATTATAAACCGCACTTCGTGCGGAGGCGCGGCCTGCGTCACCGCCTTAACAGACGGTGACATGAGATGATGCGGCTAGTGCATCGCAAGGGATCCTTCCGCTGGCGCGGGTCCCTCCTTACGATCGAAAAGGATATTTTGTGTCCAGATAAAGAAGGGGTCAGATATGGTTCATTTGTATACAGGGGACGGAAAGGGGAAAACCACGGCGGCCATCGGCCTTTCCATGCGGATGGCCGGCACTGGGAAAGCGGTCCTTTTTGCGCAGTTTTTAAAGGGCTCCAGGACCAGCGAGCTGGAAACCCTGCGCCTCATCCCCAATATCCATGTTTTCCGGAACCCGGAAGACCTGGGCTTCCTTTTCCAGATGTCTGATGAGGATAAAAGGCTCATTTGCAAATGGCATAACCAGACCCTCCGTGCCCTCCTTTCCTTTATCGAAAAAGAGGAAAATACAGGGCTAGTGGTTTTAGATGAGGTTACCTATGCCGCAAAAGGCGGCCATTTGGACCAGGGGCTTCTGGATGAGGTATTTTCTGCCTGCCAGGAGCAGGGAATTGAGCTGGTGCTGACCGGGCAGGACCCGCCCCGGGAAATGTGGGAGATGGCAGATTATATTACGGAAATGAAAAAAATCCGCCATCCCTTCGACAAGGGAATCAAAGCCAGAAAAGGGGTGGAGTTCTGATGCAGGAAGATGGTTTTGAAAAACGGCTCCTGGAATTGTCCGAACGGGCTAGGAGGCAGTCCGTCTACCAGTTTACGGATTTTTTAGGCCTTCCGGAAATCAGTGCCTACCAGAAAATGAAAAAGGGCTTGTTCCCTTCGGATTTGTCCGGCGGCTGTAAGGACGCGGAAAGGCAGATGGTGCGGTTCGGCTCCCCGGAGCTTTTCGGGTATGAAGAGCCTTTCCCTATCACCTGCATGCAAGCGGTCCCCCTTTCCCATAAAAATGCGGAGGGATTTACCCATAGGGATGTGCTGGGGTCGCTGATGCACCTGGGCATAGATCGCAGCGTTCTGGGAGATATCTGCGTCAAAGATGGCATCGCTTACTTTTTCTGCGTAAGCCGGCTGGAAAATTTTTTCAGCCAGGAACTGGTGCGGATCCGCCATACCATGGTGGCATGCTCCAGGGCGGAAGGCATCCCTGAGCATTTCGCAGGGGAAAGCAGGGAGGTGTCCCTCCAGGCGGAATCGGAGCGGGTTGACGCGGTGGTGGCGAAAGCATGCCATTTGTCCCGGGGGGACAGCGGGGAGCTTTTCCGGCAGGGAAAGGTTTATATTGACGGCATATTGTGCGAAAAAAGCAGCCGCCTCCTCCAGGAGGGGGAAATGGTTTCAGTCAGAGGTTATGGCAGGTTCCACTTTTTAGGCGTCAGCGGCCTATCCCGGAAAGGAAAGAAAAACCTGCTGGTGGAAATATGGACAGCAGGCTGACGGATAAACACCGGCAAAAGCCAGATGGCCCGAAGGACGATTTGGAATGCGGCGTTTGTCCATTCGGCTCAAATTTGTTAGACCAAAGTTTAATATATAGGAGAAAAGAAAGAATATGGACCAGTCCCATATCAGGAATTTTTGTATTATAGCGCATATTGACCACGGCAAATCCACCCTGGCGGACCGGATCATTGAAATGACCGGAACGCTGACCCACAGGGAGATGCAGGACCAGGTCCTGGACAATATGGACCTGGAACGGGAGAGGGGCATTACCATCAAATCCCAGGCAGTGCGTATCATTTATACAGATAAAAACGGGGAAGAGTATATCTTCAACCTGATCGACACCCCGGGCCATGTGGATTTTAATTATGAAGTTTCCAGGGCCCTGGCAGCCTGCGACGGCGCCATCCTTGTGGTGGACGCTGCCCAGGGCGTGGAAGCCCAGACCCTGGCCAATGTCTATCTTGCCATGGAACATGACCTGGAGATCCTGCCGGTCATTAACAAAATCGACCTGCCCAGCGCGGACCCGGACAGGGTGGCGGAAGAGATTGAAGACGTCATCGGGATTGATGCTTCCAATGCCCCAAGGGTTTCCGCCAAGACAGGGGAAAATATGGACCAGGTGCTGGAGGCTATTGTAAATGCTCTTCCGGCACCCACCGGCGACCCGAATAAGCCTTTAAAGGCATTGATTTTCGATTCCTTATACGATTCCTATAGGGGCGTCATCGTCTTCATGCGGATCATGGAAGGCACCGTGAAAGCTGGTGACCGGATCCGCATGATGGCCACCGGCACAGAAGCTGATGTAGTAGAAGTAGGGTATTTCGGCGCCGGGCGCTTTATCCCCTGCGACGAGCTGCCGGCGGGCATGGTAGGCTACCTGACTGCCAGCCTGAAAAATGTGTCCGATACCCGGGTGGGCGACACTGTGACCTTGGCGGACAATCCCTGCGACGAGGCGCTGCCGGGCTATAAAAAGGCCCGGTCCATGGTCTTCTGCGGCATTTATCCGGCTGATTCCGCCAAATACCCGGAGCTTCGGGATGCTTTGGAAAAGCTGCAGCTCAATGACGCGGCCCTTACCTTCGAGCCGGAAACTTCCGCCGCTTTGGGCTTTGGTTTTCGGTGCGGCTTCCTTGGCCTTCTGCATCTGGACGTGGTACAGGAACGCCTGGAGCGGGAATATGGCCTTGACCTTGTTACGACTGCCCCCGGCGTCGTTTACCGGATCTATAAGACCGACGGCACCGTGATGGAGCTGACCAACCCGTCCAACATGCCGGACCCCTCCGAGATCGATTACATGGAAGAACCCGTTGTGGACGCAGAGATCATGGTAAACAGCGAGTTTATCGGTGCCATCATGGACCTTTGCCAGGAGCGGCGGGGGACTTACGTCAGCATGGACTATATCGAGGAAAACAGGGCAGTACTGAAATATGTGATGCCATTGAACGAAATTATTTATGATTTCTTCGACGCGTTAAAGTCCAGGTCCAGGGGTTATGCGTCACTGGATTACGAAATGAAGGGCTATGTGCGGCAGGACCTTGTCAGGCTGGATATCCTGGTAAACCACGAGATTGTAGATGCTTTGTCCTTTATCGTGCCTGCTTCCACCGCCTATGACAGGGGCAGGAAGCTCTGCGAGCGCCTGAAGGAGGAAATCCCCAGGCACCTGTTCGAAATCCCCATCCAGGCTGCCGTAGGTGGCAAAATCATCGCCAGGGAGACCGTAAAAGCCATGCGCAAGGATGTCCTGGCAAAATGCTATGGCGGCGATATTTCCAGGAAGAGGAAGCTTCTGGAGAAGCAGAAGGAAGGCAAGAAGAAGATGCGCCAGGTGGGAAATGTGTCGATCCCCCAGGAGGCGTTTATGGCTGTGCTGAAGCTGGATACGGACAAGTAAATGAAAACGACAGACAGTGAAATCCAGCTTTATATCCATATCCCATTCTGCAAACGCAAATGCGCATACTGCGACTTTCTCTCCGCCCCCGCCACCTTTTCCCAGATGGAATCCTACATGGATGCCCTCAGGAAGGAGATTTCCCTGCGGAAAGGGGAGGCGGCAGGGAAAAGGCTCCGTTCCGTTTATATCGGGGGCGGCACCCCTTCCTACCTCCTTTCCGAACAGATCGAAAGGACCATGGACCTGGTACAGCAGGAATACCCGGTGCAGCCCAATACGGAGGTTACCATCGAGGTGAATCCCGGCATGGTGAACGAGGCAAAAGCAAAGGCCTATGCCAGATGCGGCATAAACCGCATCAGCATGGGGCTGCAGGAGACCCATGACGAGCTTCTTGCGCATCTTGGCAGGATCCATACCTATCATAAGTTCCTGGAATCTTATACCCTCTGCAGGAAAGCGGGATTCGACAATATCAATATTGACCTGATGTGCGGGATCCCGGGACAGAGCCTGGAGATGTGGGAAGAGACCCTCACAAGGGTGCTGCGCCTGCGGACGCCCCATTTGTCCTGCTATGGGCTTATTATTGAAGAAGGCACGCCATTCTACGAGCTTTACGGGGAAGACGAGGAGCGCAGGGAGCGGGGCGAAGAGCCGCTGCATCTGCCCTCCGAGGAACTGGAACGGTCCATGTATGCCATGACCGGCCAGATGCTCCGGGAAGCCGGCTACCATCATTATGAAATATCCAATTACGCAAAAGAGGGATTTGAAAGCGTCCATAATAACGGGTACTGGCAAAGGTACCCTTACATAGGCTGCGGCCTGGGCGCTTCTTCCCTTGTAGGGGAAGAAAGATGGGACAATCCCCGGGAGATGGAGGATTATATCACTCCTCTTTCAGAGGGGCATCTGCCCGATGTGGAAAAACGTGCCCTGTCCGTCAAAGAGCAGATGGAGGAATTTATGTTCCTAGGCCTTCGGCGGATGGAAGGAGTCTATATTTCAGATTTTACTGAGAATTTTGGCAGGGATTCGGAAGTAATATACGGCGATGTGATGGCGCGCCTGCGGGAAGAAGGGCTGCTGGAAAAGAAAGAGGGCAGGATCTTCCTTACCGGAAAAGGCATAGATGTCAGCAATTATGTTTTTTCCGAATTTTTGATTGATTCAGTTTAGGAGAGACGTGCGATTATAAAGCGCGCTGCGTAAGCGGGCGTGATCGGAGTCATTGCCTTTGGGGTGATGGCATGTAAAAACGGAGAGCCACGCCATGGAAAGGTGCACTTCGTGCGTGGGCGTGGCCTGCGTCATCATCCTTTGGGTGATGACATATAAAAGAAGGAATAAAATGTATTTAAAGACGAAAGATGTAGATATTTATTATGAAAGGCTGGGCAAAGGACGCCCCCTGGTCCTGATCCATGGAGCAGTAGCAGATGCCAGTTATTTTGATGAGACAAGGGAATATTTAAAGGATTATTTCGATGTCATTACCTATGACCGCAGGGGCTATTCCAGGAGCGTCTGCAAGGACCAGGAACATGCATCCTATTCCATCCAGGACCATGCCAAGGACCTGGTGAACCTGATAGAAGGGCTGGACCTCCATGGCGTGGTCCTGGTAGGGCATAGCGCGGGAGGCATTATGGCGATGGAGGCTTTTCAGATGATACCGGGAAGGATTGCCCATGTGGTACTGTATGAAACGCCCCTTATCTCCATGCTTGCGCCGGAACGCAGGGATAAGCTTTACCAGTGGAATGTACGGCTGGAAGATATGAACCGCAGGGGGCTCCATAAAGAAACAGCCCGGGAATTCGGCATTTCTGTGGGAGAATTGGATCCCAGGGCCCGGGAAAAGGAACCATATGAGAAGAAGAAGGACCGCATGAATTTCGCGCAGTTCATCAATTATGAGTTCCATGAATTCACATATTATAAGCCGGATTTTGAATTCTTAAAGGCAAACGCCAGGTATATCACCCTGATGTCCGGGGACCGGAACCAGGGACATTATTTCCATAGTTCCATGGACACCATGGAAAAGGAAGTAGGGGCGGAACAGGTGCATGTGCCGGGATGCCACAACGCGCCTTTTGACGTGCCGCTGGATTTTGCCAACGGGGTGCTGGGCATCCTGCTGCGCAGGGGGCTGGTACGTTATTAGACTGTAAAAAAGAAGTCTATACATGGTTTTTATAACAGATATGCAGCTGCAATGCGTATTGCAAACGCAGGCATGGCTGTTTGATTCCCCTTCGGGTTGCGAAATGCAACAGAAAAACGGCAGGATAGAAGCTGTTAAAGATGCTTCTATCCTGCCGTTTATAATATGTCTTGTATTTCCGTAATTGTCTTGAACGGATATGCCTCTTTAGAAGTAGAATTTTTCAATATGATCCATCCGTGCGGGCATGTTTTCCATAAGCGCGTTTAACAGCACCACTGCGGCCATGCATTCTACCACTACAATGGCACGCGGGACGATGATGGGGTCGTGGCGGCCTTTGATTTCAATCTCTGTAGGATTTCCATCCTGGGCCACCGTCTGCTGGGGGCGGGCGATGGATGGGGTTGGCTTAAAAGCGGCCCGGAAGACGATGGGGCCGCCGCTGCTGATGCCTCCTAAGATGCCCCCGCAGTGGTTGGTCTTGGTGGCGATAGTGCTTCCTGCCGGCACGAAAGGGTCGTTGTTCTGGCTCCCTTTTTTCCTGGAAGCTTCAAACCCGTCCCCGATTTCAAACCCTTTTACGGCACCGATGGAAAAAATGGCTTTTGCCAGCTCCGCGTCCAGCTTGTCAAAAACCGGATCCCCAAGCCCGGCAGGGACGCCGTAGATCCGGCATTCGGCAATGCCTCCGGAGGAATCCTTTTCCTGCCTGCACTGGTCCAGGTAAGCGCTGGCTTTCTCATAGGCATCCCGGTCCGCCATATACAGATCGTTTTCCATGATAAATGCCGGGTCAAAATTTTCTTCGCTGCTGCAGACAGGGCCGATGGATTTGGTATAAGTCGTAAAAGTAATCCCCAGTTTCTTTAATACCATGGCTGCCAGGGCGCCGCCGGCTACCCTGCCGATGGTTTCCCTGCCGGAAGAGCGGCCGCCGCCCCGGTAATCCCGGAACCCGTATTTCTGGTCAAAGGAAAAATCCGCATGCCCCGGGCGGTAAAGCCCTGCCAGGGCAGAATAGTCCTTGGAATGCTGGTCCGTATTGGAGACCATCATGGAGACAGGCGTACCTGTGGTTTTCCCTTCAAAGATGCCGGACAGGATCTGGACTTTGTCCGCCTCTTTCCTTGCGGTGGTGTATTT
Organism: uncultured Lachnospiraceae bacterium; assembly: GCA_902797185.1. Classification (GTDB taxonomy): domain Bacteria; phylum Bacillota; class Clostridia; order Lachnospirales; family Lachnospiraceae; genus RUG14243. Next base: position 35,553 of record CADBRV010000032.1, on the reverse strand, counting down.
GGACTGGCCCGGTTTCCTGCGGTCCAGATAAGCCTGGATATCCGCTTCTTCCAGAGGAAGCCCGGAAGGGACCCCGTCCACTACGACACCGATCCCTTTCCCGTGGGATTCCCCCCAGGTGGTGATACGGAATAATTTTCCAAAGGTTGATCCTGCCATTCTTGTTTCCTTTCCAATCTATTTTCGGTTATATTTTCAAATGCATATATTACGTCTGTAATGCGAAAGCAATATTCCCGGACCGTATTCCAAATCGTCCTCCGGAGGATGCGGCCAGTGTATCGCAAGGGACCCTCCCACTGAAGCGGGCTCCTCCGTACGATATAAAATGCTTTCAGCGGTCCCACCTGTTGCACAGCTGGAGGATCTGGCTTGTAAATTTGGCCAGTTCCTTGTTGGACAGGCCCTGGTTCTTGCGGATGATGCCCATAAGCCGCTCTCCGGCTTCCAGGAGCTTCTGGTAGATGCTGTTATTCCTGGCTTTCTTCCTGGACGCGTCATGTTTTTCGTGGCTGCCCGCTGTCAGCATCCCGCCGCTGGCAAGGTCGAAGGAATCCCCGCTGTATGGTGCGTAGGAAGAGATCCCGAAGGTCTTTTCCAAAAGGGCGGCAAAAGATTCCGTTACCTGGTCTTCGCCATGCACCACATAGATCTTTGACGGCTTCTGGTCCATCCGGGACACCCAGTCCAGAAGGCCTTTCTGGTCTGCGTGCCCGCTGATGCCGGTGAGCTGTTCAATCTTTGCGCCAACCATGATGTCTTCACCGAAGATTTTTACCTTCTGGGCGCCTTCTACGATGGCGCGTCCCAGGGTGCCGTTTGCCTGGTATCCCACAAACAGGACCGTGCACTGGGGTTTCCAAAGGTTGTGCTTTAAATGGTGCTTGATCCGGCCCGCGTCGCACATGCCGGAAGCAGAGATAATGACCTTGGGCCCCTGGACAAAATTGATGGCTTTCGAATCCTCACTGGTAATGGAGAGCTTAAGCCCCGGGAATGCCAGCGGGTTTATCCCCTGCTTCACCAGTGCCATTGCCTCTTCGTCAAAGCAGGAGTAGGTGTTTTTCTCAAAAATAGAAGTAGCGCTTACTGCCAGTGGCGAGTCCACATAGACCGGGAAGGAAGGAAATTCCGGCAGCAGGTTTTTTTCTTTGATCTCCCGGATAAAATACAAAAGTTCCTGTGTCCTTCCTACGGCAAAAGAAGGGATGACCACGTTCCCGCCCCGGGTGAAGGTATCCCGGAAGATCCTGACCAGGGCCGGGACAAAAGCGGTCCTTTTATCATGCAGCCGGTCGCCATAAGTGGATTCGATGACCAGGTAATCCCCGCCATGTACCGGCTGGGGGTCCCGGATGATGGGCTGGCCTGTATTCCCCACATCTCCGGAAAAGACGATGGTTTTTTCGACGCCTTCCTCATGGATTTTGACCGTGATGGCGGCTGACCCTAAAAGGTGCCCTACGTCTGTAAACGTGGCCTGGATGCCATCCGCCGGGGTGATGGTTTTTCCATAATCCACCCCTACGAACTGGCTCTGGCAGGCCATGGCGTCTTTCACCGTATAAAGCGGCTTGTATTCCGGTTCGCCGCTCCGCTTTGCCTTGCGGTTCCTCCATTCCGCTTCGAATTCCTGGATGTGGGCGCTGTCCAAAAGCATGATGTCGCACAGGTCTTTGGTGGCGATGGAAGTGTAAATGGGCCCGTGGAACCCTCTGGCGCAAAGCAGGGGGATCAGCCCGGAATGGTCGATATGAGCGTGGGTAAGCAGCATGAAATCGATTTCCCCGGGGCTTACCGGAAACTCCACGTTGTCATAGGTGGAGCCTCCCTGCTCCATCCCGTAATCCACCAGGAAATTTTTGCCGCATGCCTGGACAAAATGGCAGCTGCCCGTCACTTCATGGTCCGCACCGATAAAATACAGTTTCATAAAAATCCCCCCTTCTGCCGCCGCAGGATGCGGTGTATGAGCGATAAGAAGAAACGATCTTGTAATTCGAGTATAATCGAAGGGTGGTGGAACTGCAAGAATGCTTTCGATTGCATTCCATGCAGCCATTTTGCTATAATACTAAGGTTAGGAATCAGTCAGGAGATAGATAAAATACAGGAAAGGAAGACCGGAAAACCATGGCGGACCTTCGCACAGAAATTGAAAAAAGAAGGACATTTGCAATTATTTCCCACCCGGATGCCGGAAAGACCACGCTGACGGAAAAATTCCTCTTATACGGGGGAGCCATTAACCAGGCAGGCTCTGTCAAGGGAAAGGCAACGGCAAGGCACGCGGTATCGGACTGGATGGAAATCGAAAAACAAAGGGGTATTTCTGTCACCAGCTCCGTGCTGCAGTTCCAATACGAAGGGAAATGCGTCAATATCCTGGATACACCGGGGCACCAGGACTTCTCGGAGGATACATACCGTACGCTGATGGCGGCGGATTCCGCGGTCATGGTAATCGACGGTTCCAAGGGCGTGGAGGCGCAGACCCGGAAATTGTTCAAAGTATGCGCCATGCGCCATATCCCGATTTTTACCTTTATTAATAAAATGGACCGTGACGCCAAGGATACTTTTGACCTTGCGGATGAGATTGAGCGGGAGCTTGGCATCCCCTGCTGCGCAGTTAATTGGCCCATCGGTTCCGGAAAAGACTTCAAAGGGGTCTATGACAGGAAAACGAAGAAAGTCATGCTGTTTTCCGACACCATGAAGGGCTCCAGGGAAGGAAAGGAAGAAGAGATCCTGATTACAGACCCTTCCGTAAAAGATATTTTGGGCGAAGACCAGTATGAAACCTTGACAGAAGAAATCGAGCTTCTGGACGGCGCCGGATCTGAAATGGATATGGAAAAGGTCCATAACGGGCAGCTTTCCCCCCTGTTTTTCGGATCCGCCCTGACCAATTTCGGCGTGCAGACATTTTTGGAGCATTTCCTTAAGATGACCACTCCGCCGCTGCCCAGGAAGGCGGATATCGGCGAAATCGATCCGGTTTCGGAAGATTTCTCCGCTTTTGTCTTTAAAATCCAGGCCAATATGAACAAAGCACACAGGGACAGGATCGCGTTTATGCGGATCTGTTCCGGAAAGTTTACGGCAGGCATGGAGGTGTACCATGTGCAGGGTAAAAAGAACGTACGCCTTTCCCAGCCACAGCAGATGATGGCGGAAAACCGCAGCATGGTGGAAGAGGCATATGCCGGCGACATCATCGGGATTTTCGACCCGGGCATTTATTCCATTGGAGATACTTTAACTACCTCCAGCCAGAAGTTTGAATTTGAAGGCATCCCCACTTTTGCACCGGAGCATTTTGCCAGGGTCAGCCAGCTGGATACCATGAAACGGAAACAGTTTGTAAAAGGCATCGAGCAGATTGCCCAGGAAGGCGCCATCCAGATTTTCCAGGAAATCGGCGGCGGCATGGAAGAAGTCATCGTGGGCGTAGTCGGCGTCCTGCAGTTTGACGTGCTGGAATACCGGCTGAAACATGAATACAATGTGGACATCCGCCTGGAGCAGCTGCCGTACGAATACATCCGCTGGATCGAGAACGAAGAGATCGACCTGGACAGCCTCACCGGCACCAGCGACATGAAGAAGATCCAGGACCTGAAGGGACGTCCATTGCTTTTGTTTGTCAATGAATGGTCCGTCGGCATGACCCTGGAGCGGAATAAAGGCCTTAAGCTCTCTGAATTTGGAAGGAATACGTGATGGTAAAGCTGATCGCTTCAGATGTAGACGGCACTTTGGTAAAGGATGGCTCCGGTACCATCGACCCCCGTTATTATGACGCTATCAAAAGGCTGCGCCGTTGCGGGGTCCTGTTTGTGGCTGCCAGCGGCAGGCAGGAAATCAGCATCAGGCGTCTTTTTGCCCCGGTAGAAAAAATAATCGGCAGCATTTCCGAAAGTGGGGCTGCCGTCTGGAAGGAAGGGAAAGTGGATGTTTTAGGAAGCATCCCCTTTTCTTATGTCCAGGAGGCGGTACAGGATATTGAAGGCATGGATGGGGTGGAGTATATGCTGACGACCCCGGAAAAGGCCTATATGAGGGATATTTCCACCGGTCTTGGAAGGTGGATCATAGATGATTACCATATGGATATTACAGGGTGCCCGGACGGCAATTTCCCAAAGGACGGGAAATATACCAAGATCGCCCTTTATTACCCGGAAAAGATTGACGAAGCCACAGTAAGCTTCCGGAAGAAATGGCAGGGAAAGCTGCACTTGTGCTTTGCGGGAAACATGTGGCTGGACTGCGTGATGCCGGGCGTAAACAAAGGCAACGCGCTTAAACGGATCCAGGAAGATTTGGGCATCACTCCGGAGGAGACTGTTGCGTTCGGGGACAACGGGAATGACCTGGAGATGATGCAGATGGCCGGCACCAGTTATGCTGTGGCTACGGCCAGGAATGAAGTCAAAGCAGCAGCAGACGGCATCATCCCTTCCTATAATGAAAATGGCGTTTTAGGGAAGCTCTACGAGATTTTAGGCGAACTGGAAAAATAAGTCCTGGGGGAAGAGAAGCGTTTTGCCACACAGCTGCAGGGTTCCCGCCTTTCAAACCCCTGCGGGAGGGGACAGCCATTCCAGCGATGCGGCTTTCAGGCACTTATAAAACTCCCCCTGCGGGAGGGGCAGCCTGGCAGCTGCCATACAGACGCCTTTTCGGAAGGCGGGCGTTCTATCGCTTTCGGGAAAGAGATATTGTTTTCCGGTTGACAGGGCGGGAAAGGTATTTTTATAATGTCTCTATCTTATGAAATATCTTTTCCTGTGTTCCTGCAGGTATTTCCAGTTGTTGATAATAAGACAGACGCCGCATTCCAAATCTTCTTTCAGGGGAGCCGCGCCATGAAAAGCCACGCTTTGCGCGAGGGCGTGGCCTATGTCACTGCCTTACAGGCGAGATATATAAAAGAGGAGGGCCACGCCATCATAAGCCGCACTTTGTGCGGAGGCGTGGCCTGCGTCATCGCCTTACAGGCAAGACGGCGGACAATGCGGCTGATGCATCGTAAGGGATCCGTATGCATTTTACGGCATGATCTTTGCATAATCCATTTGACAAGGATGGGAGTGCGTATTAAAATAATTTTACAAGCGAACAAACGTTCGAACTCAAAGGAGACGCTATGGCTACAAATACAGAGAGCGGGACAAACCCTGCCAGCAGGCAGGAGAAAGAAAAAGCCCTGGAAGCTGCTATTTCCAGGATTGAAAAGGAATATGGGAAAGGCTCCGTCATGAAGCTGGGCGATGCCGGTCCGGATATGAATGTGGAAGTGATCCCCACAGGGTCGCTGAGCCTGGATATCGCGCTGGGCGTCGGCGGGATCCCCAAGGGCAGGATCATCGAGATCTATGGCCCGGAATCCAGCGGCAAGACCACGGTAGCCCTCCATATGATCGCGGAATCCCAGAAAAGGGGCGGGATTGCCGGATTTATCGATGCGGAGCACGCCTTGGACCCGGTTTACGCAAAAAATATCGGCGTCGATACCGAAAATTTATACATTTCCCAGCCGGACAGCGGCGAGCAGGCATTGGAGATCTGCGAGACCATGGTCCGTTCCGGGGCAATTGACATCGTAGTAGTCGATTCCGTAGCTGCTTTGGTTCCCAAGGCCGAGATTGACGGCGAGATGGGGGATTCCCATATGGGCCTCCAGGCCAGGCTGATGTCCCAGGCTCTCCGGAAGCTCACCGGCATCGTCAACAAATCCAAGTGCGTGGTGATCTTTATCAACCAGCTGCGTGAGAAACTGGGCGTCACATTCGGCAACCCGGAGACCACTACCGGCGGCCGTGCCCTGAAATTCTACGCCTCCGTAAGGCTGGATGTCCGCCGCATGGAGACGTTGAAGCAGGCCGGGGAAGTCATCGGCAACCATACCAGGGTCAAAGTTGTAAAGAACAAAGTGGCACCTCCTTTCAAGGAAGCCCAGTTCGACATTATGTTCGGCAAGGGGATTTCCAGGGAAGGGGATATCCTGGACCTGGCAGCGGACAAGGATATTATCTTAAAGAGCGGCGCATGGTATTCCTACCAGGGCGACAAGATCGGCCAGGGTCGTGAAAACGCGAAGAAATATTTATCCGAGCATCCGGACATCATGGAAGAAGTAGACCATAAAGTCAGGGTGGCTTATGGCATTATCCCGTCCGATGAAGAAGAGGAAGGCGAAGAAGGAGAAACTTCCACTGAAACGGATGAAACCTGACAGGTAATGGCATATGCAGGATAATGTCTGGATCCGTGAGGTAGTCCCTTACGGAAAATCAAAATACAAAATCATACCGGAATCTGCTTCCCCCTTTGTTTTATACAAGGGGGAAGTGGCGCATTATGGGATAAAGGAAGGCAGTCCTGTCTCTTCAGAAGATTATGAAGAGATCCGGAAGCTGTTAGAGCGCAGGGGGAAATCCCGCGCCATGTACCTTTTGGAAAAAAAGGATTATACCACGTTCCAGATGCGGAGAAAATTAATGGATTCCTTCTACCCTGAGGACATCGTAGAGAAGGTCCTTTCCTTCCTTCAGGAGATGCATTACCTGGATGACAGGCGCTATGCTTCCCATTATGTCCAGTACCATAGTACAGAGTGGAACAAGCGGCAGCTGAAGCAGAAGCTGATGGAAAAAGGAATAAAAGCCGATGCAGCAGAAGAAGCCCTGGAAGGGCTGGAAGGGCCTTCCGAAGAGGAGCTGGCCCGAAAGCTCCTGGAAAAGCGGCATTTTGACCGGGAGGGCGCGGATGAAAAGGAAAAGCAGAAAATGGCCCGCTATCTCATGGGAAAGGGGTATTCCTTTGACATCATCCGGCACCTGGTGCTTTGACTTTTTTATTCAGGGCAGGGCATTCCTATAAAAACAGGACCCCCTGATGTGATGATGCATAGAATGCATTGCTGCCAATACAGGATAAATACGAAGAGAGGGCATTTGCCGGGCAGTTCCGTTTGACCCTGGCTGCCTGTATCGGACAGGCTTTTACAGTCATGTAGGGAATTCTATAACGGACATATAATTTGTAAGGAAATTTGTAAGGGGACTGTAAAAAACGGCTGAAAAGGGCTTAAACGAGGAAAGAGGACAGAGTCTCTGAAAGCGTGTTAGTACGACAGGTACCTCCTGGATGCCGGCCCTATTACCAAATGCAACTGTCGTCTGAATTGCTTGACATCAAAATGAAAAGCCTTTAAGATAATTATGTTGTGAATATATGAAAATTCCTCTATATTGTACAATGAAAATTTTATAAAGGAGGTGTTCCTGTTGCCGATAGGGATTGCGATTTTAGCTATTGCAGTTTGTGCGATCCTTGCGGCCGCAGTCTCCTGGTTCGTTTCTGCTAAAAGACGCCAGATGCAGATAGAAGAGAAGATTGGCAATGCCACAGACAAGGCCCGTTCCATCATTGATGATGCTGTAAAGACAGCAGAAGAGAAGAAGCGGGAATCGATCCTGGAAGCCAAAGAAGAGGCGATCAAAAGAAAGAACGAACTGGATGAGGAGATCAAAACCCGGAGGGCTGAAGTACAGCGTTACGAACAGAGGGTGACCCGTAAGGAAGAAAACCTGGATCGTAAGACGGCTGCAGTCGAAAAAAGAGAAGCGGGTTTTGCGGCTAAGGAAGAGGCTCTGAACAAAAAGACGGCCGAAGTCGAAAAACTCAGTCAGCAGCGAACACAGGAACTGGAGCGAATCTCTGGTTTGACCTCAGAAGAGGCAAAAGAATATCTTTTAAAAACCGTTGAAAGTGATGTACGTCTCGAAACAGCTAAAATGGTGAAAGAGCTGGAGAACGAGGCAAAAGAGGAAGCGGATAAGAAGGCAAAGGAGTATGTGGTTACCGCCATTCAAAGATGTGCCGTGGACCATGTGGCCGAATCCACTATTTCCGTAGTGCAGCTTCCGAATGACGAGATGAAAGGCAGGATTATCGGAAGGGAAGGACGTAATATCCGTGCCCTGGAGACCTTGACCGGTGTAGACCTGATTGTGGATGATACGCCGGAAGCAGTGGTACTTTCTGCTTTTGACCCTGTCAGGAGGGAAGTGGCAAGGATTGCTTTGGAGAAGCTGATCGTAGATGGAAGGATCCATCCGGCCAGGATTGAAGAAGCAGTCGAGAAAGCAAAAAAAGAAGTCGAGAATACCATCCGTGAAGAAGGGGAAGCAGCCTGTCTTGAAGTGGGAGTCCGTGGGCTCCACCATGAGCTGGTGAAATACCTTGGCCGTTTGAAATACAGGACCAGCTACGGGCAGAATGCCTTAAAGCATTCCATCGAAGTAGCGCAGCTGTGCGGCCTGCTTGCAGGGGAAGTAGGGCTTGACATCCGCCTCGCAAAGAGGTGCGGCCTATTACATGATATCGGGAAATCCATCGACCATGAGGTAGAAGGGTCCCATATCCAGATCGGTACGGATCTTTGCCGCAAATATAAAGAATCACCAATTGTAGTAAACGCAGTAGCTGCACATCATGGCGACTGCGAACCGGAAAGCCTGTATGCCGTACTTGTACAGGCAGCAGATGCAATATCTGCAGCGCGTCCGGGCGCTAGGCGGGAAACCGTCGAAACATATACCAACAGGCTTAAAGACCTGGAGGATATTACAAACGGATTTAAGGGAGTAGAGAAGTCTTACGCCATTCAGGCAGGCAGAGAAGTTCGCGTAATGGTAGTACCGGAGCAGATTTCAGATGCAGACATGGTACTGCTTGCCAGGGATATTACAAAACAGATTGAAAATGAGCTGGATTATCCTGGGCAGATCAAAGTGAATGTGATTCGTGAGTCGAGAGTGACAGAGTACGCAAAGTAAACAAGTTTAAGGGCTGTGGAAAGGCTGGAAGTCTTTCCACAGCCCTTTTTGACTCTAAGCCAAGTGCTGGGGTGGGTTCCTCCGGGAAACCGCCCCATACTGGTTTTTAGGCATTCTTTTGAGCCTGAAGCGGGCAGACAGGAACAAGTCCCTTTGAAACCGGACAGCAGCGATTTGCAGGATAGAAAATAAGGCGGGACAGCAGGTTATGACGGCTGGACAAGGAAGCGGCAGGACACGGAGGGCTGCCCTGGCTGCAGGCTGTGCGGCAAAGATGGAGTAAACGTTGTGTGAGTTAGTAAGAAAATAGAAGAAAAAAGAGAGCCTCCAATTCGCGGTAAAACTGATCATTGATTTCTATATCAAAGGCTTTTATAATAAAATAAGATTGCATTATGTTAATAGTTTTATGTAAAGCGGAAGGCCGTGCGCGGAGGCTTTCTCCGAGCCCGGGCTTTTTCTTTCTTAAAATGCCTGCTTATGCTCTGGGCACATAATGCGCCAATTTAGGATATGGATGACCGGGATGAGAAAAGAGATTGAAGCTTTTTCTGAGTATCTCCAGAATACGAGGCACATGGCCAGGAACACCCAGCTTTCCTATGAACGGGACCTGCGCAAGATGGCTGATTATTTTGAAGAAAAAGGGATATTGTACGTTTCCCAATTGAATACCGCTGTCTTGGAAGAATATCTGGAAGCTTTGAAGGGGCAGGGCAGGAAGCCTTCTTCTATATCCAGGAGCATCGCTTCTTTGAAAGCGTTTTTCCAATACCTGCTGCAGGAAAAAATAATAGGAGAGGATCCTTCCATGCCTTTAAAGGCACCGAAGGTGGAAAAAAAGCTGCCTTCCGTTTTAAAACTGGAAGATGTGGACCGTCTGCTGGCACAGCCGGGAAACCGTTCGGACAAAGAAATCCGGGACAAGGCCATGCTGGAGCTTTTGTATGCCACGGGTATCCGGGTTTCAGAACTTCTCGCTCTCAGGTTGACGAACCTGAATTTAAAAAACAGGTTTATCACGGTGCCCTCCTCTTCGGGTAAAGAGCGGGTTGTGCCGATCACGGACCAGGCAAAAAAATATGTCACCCGCTATCTGGATACAGCAAGGCCGCGTATGCTGGAAGACCGGAAAAGCGATATCCTTTTTGTAAACTGCTCCGGCAAGCCCATGAGCCGGCAGGGATTCTGGAAGCTGGTAAAGCACTATGCCTCCCTGGCCGGGATTGAGGCGGATATTACGCCGAACAGCCTGCGGCATACATTTGCCGCCCATCTGGTAAAAAGCGGCGCAAACCTCCGCGCAGTGCAGGAAATGATGGGGCATTCTGATTTCTCTTCCACCCAGCGTTATACCAAACTGGAAAGTGTGAAAAAGGAATATGAAAAAGCCCACCCTCGTGCGGAAGGATAAAGGCATTTTCAACCTGTATTTAAATCACATAATCGTCCTTGGAAAGGAAAAATAGAAAATGAAGGGTATTATTCTTGCTGCAGGGAAGGGCACCAGGCTTTATCCTGCCACAATCCCGGTATGTAAACCGCTGATAACGGTATATGACAAGCCGCTGATCTACTATCCCCTTTCCCTCCTGATTATGGCTGGAATAAAAGACGTCATGATCATTGTCCCGCCAGGGGACATGGAGCCCTTTATCCGTCTTTTAGATGACGGGGAAGAATTGGGGATCAATATTTATTACAAAGAACAGAAAGTACAGAGGGGCATTGCAGATGCCTTCCTGGTAGCCAAAAGGTTCATCGGGAATGACACGGTTTGCCTCGCTTTGGGCGACAATATCTTCTATTCCGACCATATCGGGAAGATGCTCCGGGAAGCCCGGGATGGGGAGAAAGGCGCATCCGTTTTCGGATATTATGTGGACGACCCAAGGCCTTTTGGCGTTGTGGAATTTGACAAGGATGGAAACGCGGTCTCCATCGAAGAAAAACCGGAGCATCCAAAGTCCAACTATATTATCCCGGGATTATATTTTTATGATAACCAGGTGGTGGAGATTGCTTCTAACCTGAAGCCTTCCGCCAGGGGTGAGTTGGAGATTACCGATGTCAATATCGAGTATATGAGGAGAGGACAGCTTAGGGTCGTGCCTATGGATTCCAGCGTAGAGTGGATGGATGCCGGAAACTGTGACAGCCTCCTGGAAGCCGCAAACAGGATTAAAACGCTGCAGAAACGGACCGGGGTCAATATCGGTTGCCTGGAAGAATGCGCGCTGCACCAGGGATTTATTACGAAGGAACAGGCACACTGCCAGGGAGAGCTTTTGAAGAAGACAAATTATGGGAAGTACCTGCTGAAACTGTAAACAAGGTACATTGTACATTTGCAGTTCGTAACAGGCTCTTCCTCAGTAAAAAGTACATACATTTAGAAAACGAAATGCTATAGGATCCAGAAGGTCCTGTAGCTTTTTTTCATACAAAAAACAGGATTTTCCGTTGAAGCCTTCCTGCCATGTGCGGCAGGAGAGGGGTTCATTGGAAAACCCTGTTTTATAAAATTTATTTTACTGTTGTAAGCCCAGGCTGCCTTAGATCCTCCCTTGCCCCTTCTTTGAATGTGCCCTGTCCCCTTTCAACGAAGGGAAAGCGGCAGGATAACCAGATGGATCTGAGACTGCCGGCCTTGTGCGAGGACCGGGTGGTCAGTCTCCCTGCTCATAGAAGCTTACAAGCTTCTTCAGGTGCTGGTAACGTTCCTGTGCATCCCTCTTGGACTTGTCAAAGAGGACTTCTGCCTTCTTGGCATCTACTTTACGCAGGGAGTTGTAACGAACTTCCCCATCCAGGAACTGGATGTAGTCGCCTGTCGGCTCCTTCGAATCCAGGGTGAAAGCGCTCTTTCCGGAATCGATCTTGCGTGGGTCGAAGCGGAAGTTGTGCCAATAGCCGGCCTTTACTGCCAGGTCCTCCTCGATCATCGCCTTGGACATGCCCTTCTTGATGCCATGGTTGATACAAGGAGCGTAAGCGATGATGACAGACGGTCCTTCATAGGATTCTGCCTCTTCAAAGGCTTTTACGCACTGGTTGTAATCTGCGCCCATGGCAACAGATGCAACATATACATAGCCGTAGCTCATGGCGATGCCTGCCAGGTCTTTCTTGCGGATCGGCTTGCCGCCTGCGGCAAACTGTGCAACAGCGCCGGTCGGGGTAGCTTTGGAGGACTGTCCGCCTGTATTGGAATATACCTCGGTATCCAGTACCAGGAGGTTCACGTCTTCGCCGCTGGCAATGACATGGTCAAGGCCGCCGAAGCCGATATCGTAAGCCCAGCCATCACCGCCGATTACCCAGTGGGATTTCTTTGCCAGGAATTTCTTCTGCAACAGGATGTTCCTTGCAAGGTCGGAAGATTCTCCCTGGAGGGCGGCTACCAGTTCATCGGTTGCCTTCCCGTTCTGAGCACCGTTGGTGTAAGTATCCAGGTATTTAGCGGCAGCTTCTTTTACTGCGTCATTGCCTGTCTGTGCAGCCAGCGCGTTAACCTGGTCTTTCAGTTCCCTGCGGATGGCTTTCTGTCCCAGCTTCATACCGAAACCGAACTCAGCCGCATCCTCGAACAAGGAGTTGGACCATGCCGGACCCTTGCCCTGCTGGTTCACCGTGAACGGGGTAGAAGGTGAGGAGTTGCCCCAGATGCTGGAGCATCCGGTTGCGTTTCCAATATAAAGCTTGTCGCCGAACAGCTGTGTCAGGAGCTTGACATAAGGCGTCTCGCCGCATCCTGCGCAGGCTCCGGAGAACTCAAGCAGCGGCTGGCGGAACTGGCTTCCCTTTACAGTGCCCGGTTTGAATTTTTCTACCACATCTTCCTTGTTCGGAAGCTTGACGGCATAGTCGAAATATTTCTGTGTATCCTGGCGTTCTTCGTCGAAAGGATGCATCACGAGGGCTTTTTCCTTAGCCGGGCAGATCTCCGCGCAGGAACCGCATCCGGTGCAGTCAAATACGGAAATAGCGATGGCGTATTTGTACTGCGGCATGCCGTTCATAGCCTTTACTCCCATGCCTTCCGGAATACCGGCGGCTTCTTCTTCCGTCATGGCAAACGGGCGGATTGCAGCGTGCGGACATACATAGGAGCAGCGGTTGCATTCGATACAATTTGCAGCATTCCAAACAGGCACATTAGTCGCAATGCCTCGTTTTTCGTAAGCGGAAGTACCGCTGGGGCAGGAGCCGTCCTGGTATTTGACGAATTCGGATACCGGGAGGGAGTTGCCCTGCTGGTGGTTGATCTTTTTCTGGATGCGGTTTACGAAATCCAGTGCAGCTTTGCGTCCTTCGGTAGCATCTGCCGGTACAGTAGTGCCTTCGCACTGTGCCCATTCTGCCGGTACGTCAACTTTGACTACCTGTGCGGCACCTGCATCGATGGCATCGTAGTTCATCTTTACGATGTTGTCACCCTTCTTTGCATAGGAAGCTTTTGCGGCTGCCTTCATCAAAGTGATGGCTTTTTCTTCCGGAATGATATCTGCAAGCTTGAAGAAAGCGGACTGCAGGACGGTGTTAATCCTCTGTCCAAGGCCGATTTCCTGGCCGATCCTGATACCATTAATGATATAGAATTTGATATGGTGCTGCGCGATATAGCGTTTTGTCTGGGGCGGAAGGATTTTATCCAGCTCCTCTACATCCCAAGGGCAGTTCAGAAGGAAAGTGCCGCCATCTACCAGGTCCTGCACAATGTCATAATTGCGGATATAAGAAGCATTATGGCAGGCAACGAAGTTTGCCTTTTCAATCAGGTAAATGGAGTGGATCGGATTCTTCCCGAAACGCAGGTGGGATACTGTGACGCCGCCTGACTTCTTGGAATCATAATCAAAGTATGCCTGGGCATACATATCTGTATTGTCGCCGATGATCTTGATGGAGTTCTTGTTTGCACCTACGGTACCATCGGAACCAAGGCCCCAGAATTTGCAGCTGATGGTGCCTTCCGGAGTCGTATCTGGGTCTTCCGTAACAGGAAGGGAAAGGCCGGTCACATCGTCCGTGATGCCGATGGTGAATTCCCTCTTGTCTTTGTTATTAAATACGGAAAGGATCTGTCCCGGAGTGGTGTTCTTGGAACCAAGCCCGTAACGGCCGCCATTGATGGTAACGCTGTCAAACTTGCTGCCCTTGAGGGCTGCAACGACATCCAGGAACAAAGGCTCGCCTTCGGAACCTGCTTCTTTGGTACGGTCTAATACGTTGATGGTTTTTACGGTATCCGGCAGGGCATCGATCAGTGCCTGTGCGCAGAACGGACGATAGAGGCGTACGCGGACCATGCCGACCTTTCCGCCTTTTGCGTTCAGGTAGTCAACGGTCTCTTCAATGGTTTCGTTTACAGAACCCATGGCGATGATGACGGTTTCTGCGTCCTCTGCGCCGTAATAGTTGAACAGCTTGTAGTTCGTGCCGATCTTGGCATTTACTTTGTCCATCTGTGCCTGGACAATGGCCGGCATTTCATCATATGCCGTATTGATGGCTTCCCTGTTCTGGAAGAAGATGTCCGGGTTCTGGGAAGAGCCCATCTGGTATGGGTTTTCCGGGCTGAAGACGTCGTCTTTGAATTTGGCAACGGCATCCCAGTCCAGCATGTCAGCCAGGTCTTTGTAATCCCATACTTCAATCTTCTGGATTTCGTGGGAAGTACGGAAACCATCGAAGAAGTTGATGAACGGCAGGCGGCCCTTGATGGCAGCAAGGTGTGCTACCGGTGCCAGGTCCATGACTTCCTGGACGCTGCTTTCACAGAGCATGCAGACACCGGTCTGGCGGCAGGCGTATACATCGGAATGGTCACCGAAAATATTCAGCGCGTGGCTGGATACGGCACGGGCAGAAACATGGAAGACGCCCGGAAGCCGTTCTGCGGCAATCTTATACATGTTCGGGATCATCAGGAGAAGTCCCTGTGATGCGGTATAAGTCGTCGTCAATGCCCCGGATGCCAGGGATCCATGCACGGTGCCAGCGGCACCTGCTTCCGACTGCATTTCTGTAATCTGGACGGTTTCCCCAAACAGGTTTTTCCTTCCGGCAACAGCCCATTCGTCAGAGACTTCGGCCATTACGGAAGAAGGGGTAATCGGGTAAATAGCGGCAACTTCGGTATACGCATATGCAACATGTGCAGCTGCGTTGTTGCCGTCCATTGTTTTCATGTGACGCTTCATTACTATTACCTCCAATAGCGATAATTTAAAAACCAATTTTATAGTAGCATTCGCTATTCGGGGTGTCAATTTGGGATTCGTCAAAAATCCAAAACTGTTTTGAACGAATTTTCTGTTAAAATGACGTAAAATATAGGATAAAAGCACACTGTTGTCAAGCATCTTCCTCCGCGTCTGTATATTTGGGCACGCAGTCCCATTTTTTACGTGTTTCAGCTTGCATTAGCGCTGCGTAAAGGGTAAAATATGCTCTGTATGTGTTTTGTAATGGACACGGACAGCTTCTATGTATATTTCATCATATCGAGGACGGCCGGGCAGGCTGTTTCCACACAAGCATAACCTGTTTTGACAGCATGGGCTTTTGGTTGATGAAAGGGTAATGCAGAAAGGAATCCATCCCACAGATGATCAGTGCAAATAACATCAGCCTCCGGATCGGGAAAAGTGCCCTGTTCGAAGACGTCAACATCAAGTTTACAGAAGGAAACTGTTATGGGATTATCGGTGCAAATGGTGCCGGAAAGTCCACTTTCCTGCGGATTTTGAGCGGGCAGTTGGAGCCTACCAGCGGCGAAGTGGTGATTACTCCGGGGCAGCGTCTTTCTTTTCTGGAGCAGGACCACTTTAAATATGATGAATATCCTGTACTGGATACCGTCATCATGGGCAACAAAAGGCTCTATGACATCCGCCAGGAAAAAGACGCATTATATATGAAGGAAAATTTTTCAGACGAAGACGGGATCCGTGCCAGCGAGCTGGAAGCCGAATTTGCTGAAATGGATGGCTGGAACGCCGAATCCGACGCGGAGACCCTTCTGAACGGGCTGGGCGTCACCAGCGAGCTCCATCACGAGAAGATGGGGGATATGACCGGTGAAATCAAGGTCAAAGTGCTTCTGGCAAAAGCCTTGTTCGGAAACCCGGACATCCTGCTTCTGGACGAGCCGACCAACAACCTGGACCTGGATGCCATCGAATGGCTGGAAGAATTCCTGATCAATTTTGAAAATACCGTCATCGTCGTATCCCACGACCGGTATTTCCTGAACAAGGTCTGCACGAATATCGCGGACATTGATTATGGCAAGATACAGCTTTATGCCGGCAACTATGATTTCTGGTATGAATCCAGCCAGCTGATTTTAAAGCAGAGGAAGGAAGCAAACCGCAAGAAGGAAGAGAAGATCAAGGAATTAAAGGACTTTATTTCCCGTTTCTCCGCTAACGCTTCCAAATCCAAGCAGGCAACTTCCAGGAAAAGGGCATTGGAGAAGATCGAGCTGGATGACATCCGTCCTTCCAGCAGGAAATATCCTTATATTGATTTCCGCCCAAACCGTGAGATCGGCAATGAAGTGCTTACGGTAGAAAACATTTCCAAGTCCATCGATGGTGAAAAGATCCTGGACCATGTCTCCTTTACCGTGGGGCATGATGACAAGATCGCTTTTGTAGGCGCAAATGAACGTGCCAAGACCGTGCTGTTCCAGATCCTTGCAGGGGAGATGGAGCCGGACGAGGGCGATTACAAATGGGGTGTTACCACCAGCCAGTCTTATTTTCCGAAGGACAACACCAAGATCTTTGATACGGACCTTGCCATCGCGGACTGGCTGACCCAGTTTTCCGAAAACAAGGACGCCAGCTATGTCAGGGGCTTTCTGGGCAGGATGCTTTTCCCGGGCGATGCGGGCATCAAGAAGATGCGGGTGCTTTCCGGTGGGGAAAAGGTCAGGGTCCTTCTTTCCAAGATGATGATTGAAGGCTCCAACGTGCTGATCTTCGATGAGCCGACAGACCATTTGGACATGGAGTCCATCACGGCCCTCAATAATGGCATGATGAAATTCCCGGGCGTCATCCTGTTTGCCTCAAGAGACCACCAGGTGGTACAGACCACGGCAAACCGCATCATCGAGATCCTGCCGGATGGCGGCATGATTGACAAGATCTCTACCTATGATGATTACCTGGAAGCAGATGCTTCCGCAAGGAAGAGGCAGGGCGTTACCGTCCTGCAGGAGGAAGATGCGGAGGACAATTAATTTAATTTATGTCATCGCTTGGAAGGGGATGATGCAGGCCATGCCCGCGCCGCAGGCGCATTGAAACGGCATGGCCCTACGGATAAAAACATCATCACCCGTAGCGTGATGTGCAGGTGAAGGAGGATGGTTTATGGCTTCCTACCAGGAAATGGATGATGAAACCTATTTTAAAGAGCTGGTCAAATACCGTAACAGCGGCGTGAACCACTTTGCCAGCTACGTGGATATAGAGATTACAGACGCCGGCCTTGGATGGTCCAAGGGGGAAGTAGTGCTTCAGGACCACCATTTCAACCCCATCGGCTCTGTACATGGCGGGCTGCTTTTCGCATTGGCTGATTCGGTAGGAGGTTCCGCGGCCTGCACCAGGCGCCGCCCGGTGTGCACTTTGAACAGCGAGATCAGTTACCTGAATGCCGCCATGGATACAAAGAAGCTGGTGGCGGAAGCGCATGAAGTAAAAGCCGGAAAGAAGACCTGCGTCTACCAGGTTGACATATTTAATGATAGCGGAGTACTATTGGTAACGTCGATTATGACATATTTTTACCTGCACGGAGAGATCCATTTTCCGGGCGCTGACTGACGCGCAGGCAGGATGAAAGGTTCATGCGGCAGGAATAAAAGAGCCCTCGGCGGGGGCAGGAGGAACAATTTATGGTAAAAGCAGTTGTTGGTGCCAATTGGGGAGATGAAGGCAAGGGTAAGATTACCGATATGCTGGCGGAAGACGCGGATATCGTAATCCGTTTCCAGGGCGGTGCAAACGCCGGCCATACCATTGTCAATAAATATGGAAAGTTCGCACTCCATACCCTCCCTTCCGGTGTTTTCCATGAAAACATCATGAACATCGTAGGAAACGGGATGGCATTTGATATAGAAAAATTCGGCAAGGAAATCCAGGACATTGTTTCCAAAGGGGTGCCAAAGCCACAGCTCATGGTTTCCGACAGGGTACAGGTGATGATGCCTTACCATGTTTTGTTTGATTCCCTTGAAGAGGCAAGGCTGGCAGGCAAGTCCTTCGGTTCCACCAAGTCCGGCATCGCGCCGTTTTATTCCGATAAATACGCAAAGATCGGCTGGCAGGTAAACGAATTCTTCCAGGATGATGACGTGCTGATGGAAAAGATCAACCGGATCGCGGACCAGAAGGACGTGCTCCTGAAGAACCTTTACCATACAGACCCCATTGACAGGCAGGGGCTCCTTAAGTGGATCAAGGAAGAACGTGAAAAAGTAGAACCGTATCTGGGCAACGTTTCCCTGTATCTGGACAAGGCCCTCAAGGAAGGCAAGACTGCCCTTCTGGAAGGGCAGCTGGGCACCATGAAGGATCCGGACCATGGTATTTACCCGATGGTTACATCGTCCTCCCCACTGGCTGCTTATGGCGCCATCGGCGCAGGCATCCCGCCCTATGAGATCCAGAAGATCGTGGTTGTTTCCAAGGCATATTCTTCCGCTGTAGGTGCAGGGGAATTTGTATCCGAGATCTTTGGCGATGAGGCAGAATCCCTCAGGAACCACGGCGGTGACGGCGGCGAATACGGCGCTACCACCGGAAGGCCCAGGAGGGTTGGCTGGTATGACTGCGTTGCATCCAAATACGGATGCCGTCTCCAGGGCGCTACCGATGTGGCATTTACCGTAGTAGATGCGTTGGGATATCTGGATGAAATCCCTGTCTGCGTTGCATATGAACTGGACGGGAAAGAAATTACCGAATTCCCGGTTACGAAGGACCTGAAGAGGTGCAAGCCGGTATACAAGGTATTCCCGGGCTGGAAATGTGATATCCGCGGGATTAAGAAATATGAAGACCTGCCTCAGAAATGCCGTGATTACATCGAATTTATCGAATCCCAGATTGGATACCCGATTACCATGATTTCCAATGGGCCGGGCAGGAGCGACATCATTTACCGTAACAAATAAATAATGATGCTGCGCTGGTAGAAAAAAGAAACAGGCCGGAAGGACCGGCCTGAAAAGGAAAGCCGTTATACAGGTAAAGTGTATAGCGGCTTTTCGTCTATCTGTCATCGCCTGGCAAGGCGGTGACGCAGGCCGCGCCCTCACGCAAAGCGTGATCTTTCATGGCGCGGCTTTCCCGCCTTTTATCGTAAGGAGAGGCCCGCTTCAGCGGGAGGATTCGTCCTCGTCCTGCGCCCCGTCATCCTGGAAGCGGTCTTTGATCAGTTTGTAGATAAAAGTATAAGCCCAGATCAGGACAGGGATGATGAAAGTAGCAAAGATGGAGGCTTTGAACATGCCCATGGTTTTCGGGTTGCCGATAATGGCAAAAACCAGGGTGGATGCATACATTGCCACAAGGAAGATGATGCCGCAGATGGCAAGGATCCGTTTCACCAGTTTCATTTTTCAGGCCTCCTGTGAAAATAATCTAGGACGATTATAGCGCAATGGGATTATAATGTCATCACCCGCAGGGTGATGACGCAGGGCGCGCCTTCGCACGAAGTGCGAATCTGCATGGCGTGGCTCTCCCGCGATGTCATCGCTTCGCAGGGTGATGACGCAGGCCCTCCTGATGGGCACATTTTCCTGCGGCCAGGGACGGCTCCGTACTGGAAGAGCCCCTTCTTCTGTGTTATAATATGTAGAACAGATGAGAAAGGAGGCTTCTTTATGTATATTGAAATTGATTTTAACAGTGATGAAGCCTTTTATATCCAGCTTCGGAACCAGATTATCATGGGGATTGCCACGCAGCAGCTGCAGGATGGCGACCCGCTCCCTTCCGTCCGTTCCCTGGCGGAAGAGATCGGCATCAACATGCATACGGTGAATAAGACATACTCCTTGCTGAAACAGGAAGGTTTTATTAAACTGGACCGTAGGAAGGGCGCCGTGGTGGATGTGGACGTGGACCATCTGAAAGCCCTGGAGGAAGTACAGCAGGAACTGGACATTATTTTGGCCGAGGCCCGCTGCAGGGGGATTACCGCGGATGAAATCCACGGCCTTGTGGACCAGGCTTACAGCCAGTATGATGACTCGGAATGCGGCGGGCAGGAAGACTGACTCGCGCCTGCATTTATCTGGAGGATTAGCTATATATGAAAGAATTTACAAAGAATGCGCAGAAGGCGTTTTCCATTGCCGTGCATACCGCTAAAAGTGCCGGCCATACCTATGTGGGTACGGAACACCTTCTTTATGGGCTGTCCAAGGAGGAAGGAGGGATTGCATCCATCCTTTTAAAGGAGCAGAAGGTAGACAGCGCGAAGATCCTGGACCTGATTGAAGACCTGATCGCGTTGGATAAAAACCTGCCTTTTGAGGATAGTACGCATCCTCTGGAATATTCCCCGCGCCTGGAAGAAGTAAAAGAGAAGGCACAGGAACTGGCAGAACGGTACCAGGATTCCCAGGCAGGCACAGAGCATCTTTTGGCCGCCCTGATCCTGCGGCCAGACTGCGCCGCCCACCGCCTTTTGGCTACGATGGGGGTCAATGTCCAGGAAATCTATACCAAATTCCTGCTTCAGAAAGGGGAGCGCCCTGCTGACCATAAAGATGATTTGAAAAAGGGCGCTTCAGAAGAGAAATCATCTACCCCTACTTTGGACCAGTATTCCCGTGATATGACGAAACTGGCCAGGGAAGGGAAGATGGACCCTATCATCGGGAGGGAAAAGGAAATCGACCGTGTCATCCAGATCCTCTGCCGGAAGACCAAGAACAACCCCTGCCTCATCGGCGAGCCGGGGGTAGGCAAGACTGCCATTACGGAAGGGCTGGCGCAGAGGATTGCCAGGGATGAAGTGCCCGCCCCGATCCGGGGGAAAAGGCTTATGTCGCTGGATTTATCTGCCATGGTGGCAGGCTCGAAATACAGGGGCGAATTCGAGGAAAGGATTAAAAATGTCGTTTCCGAGGTGTCCCGCTCCGGCAACATCCTGCTTTTTATCGACGAGATCCATACCATGGTTGGCGCGGGCTCTGCGGAAGGCTCTTTGGACGCATCCAATATCTTAAAGCCTTCCCTTTCCAGAGGGGAAATCCAGCTGATCGGCGCCACCACCATAGCGGAGTACCGGAAATATATTGAAAAAGATGCCGCCCTGGAGCGCCGTTTCCAGCCGGTCATGGTGGAAGAGCCTTCCAAGGAAGAGACGGAGGAGATCCTGAAAGGGCTCCGTCCGGGCTATGAGGCACACCATCGCGTAAAAATCACCGATGAGGCAGTCCATGCCGCGGTCCAGCTGTCCGAACGGTATATCAATGACCGTTTCCTTCCGGACAAGGCATTAGACGTCATGGACGAGGCTGCCGCTTTGGTCCGCCTGGGAGGATTTTCCGTTTCCGAGACCAAGGAAAAGGAAAAACAGATCAAAAACATCATGGGGCAGCTGGAAGAAGCACTTTCGAACGGGCAGCTGGAGAAAGCGTCCAGGCTGAAAAAAGAAAAGGATGCCCTGCAGGAAGAGCTGGATACCCAGAAAAAAAAGGACCAGAGGAAGCAGGAGAGAAGGAAAGCGGAAGTTACCGAAAAGGAGATTTCCAAGGTCATTTCCCAGTGGACCGGGATCCCCGCCAACCAGGTTTCCCAGGCAGAATCCAAGAGGCTCCTGAACCTGGAAAAAGTGCTGCACCAGAGGGTCATCGGCCAGGATGAGGCAGTATCCGCTGTAGCAAAAGCGGTAAAGAGAGGCCGTATAGGCTTAAAAGACCCCAACAGGCCGATTGGCTCCTTCCTTTTCTTAGGACCCACCGGCGTAGGAAAGACAGAGCTTTCCAAAGCCCTGGCCCAGGCCATGTTCGGGGATGAATCCGCCATGATCCGGGTGGACATGTCCGAATATATGGAAAAGCACAGCGTTTCCAAAATGATCGGCTCCCCTCCAGGCTATGTAGGATACGAGGAAAGCGGCCAGCTCAGCGAGAAAGTACGGCGGAACCCATACTCGGTAGTGCTGTTTGATGAAATCGAAAAAGCCCATCCGGACGTTTTCAACATCCTGCTGCAGGTGCTCGATGACGGGCATATCACGGACTCCCAGGGGCGGAAGGTGGATTTCAAAAATACCATCATCATCATGACCTCCAATGCAGGTGCAAAGCATATCGTGGACCCGAAAAAGCTTGGATTTGGCGCCCAGCAGGAGAACGAGGCGGCTGATTATGACAGGATGAAGGGCGCAGTCATGGAAGAAGTCCAGCGGATCTTTAAGCCGGAATTTTTAAACCGGATTGACGAGATCCTGGTATTCCATCCTTTAAGCAAGGAAGACATGAAGAAGATCGTCACCCTGCAGATGAAGGATTTGGAGAAACGCTGCAAAGAGCAGATGCATATCACCTTGAATGTGACAGGCAGCGTCAAAAAGGAGCTGGTGGACCGTTCGTATGACGTGAAATATGGCGCCCGCCCGTTAAAGAGGATGATCCAGACCCTTGTAGAAGACCCGCTGGCCCAGGAAATTTTGGCTGGCCATGTGAAACAGGGGCAGGAAGTCAATATCCGTGTAAAGAAAAAAGAAATTGTATTTGAACCTGTAATGGAATAAAATAAACCAGAAAGTGAGCAAAGGATTCAGGAGGACATTCTAATGTCAGTAGTTACAGAACTTCTCCGCAAGGAAGAGGACGGCGCGTTAAGCTTCGGCAATTATGATTTGGACAAAAAGACCAAGCTGGACAATTTCGAATTTAAGGGAGACCTTTACAAAGTAAAGACTTTCCAGGAAATCACCAAGCTGGAAAAGAACGGCAAGTTCTTTTATGAATCTGTACCGGGCACGACGGTAACCAATCTGAAAGAAACTGCAGACGGAGTCGAGTTCACAGTGGAAGGCCCGGAAGACGCGCAGATCACCCTGGGCATGGAAGATGAGACAGAATACGAAGTCTTGATTGACGGGGCAGACGCAGGCTCAGATAAATCCAACCTGGGCGGCAAGCTCAGCCTTTCCGTAGAGCTGGATCCCTCCAAACAGGTCCATGTAGTAGTTCGGAAAAAGTAAGGAATGCCAAAAACAAAAGAGAAGACTGCCTATTTCTGCAGCGAATGCGGTTATGAATCCTCAAAATGGATGGGGCAGTGCCCGGCCTGCCATAGCTGGAATACGTTCCAGGAGATTAAAATCGGGCCGCAGGAGGGCAGGGGGGCAGGCAGAAAAAGCATATTAGCCGGGCAGAACAAACCGGTGCCGATTACGCAGGTCACATCCCGCCAGGAAGAGCGGTTTTCCACCGGCTCCGGCGAACTGGACAGGGTGCTGGGCGGCGGCATCGTACAAGGGTCGCTGGTCCTGGTGGGCGGCGACCCGGGCATCGGCAAATCTACCATCCTCCTGCAGATGATGCGGCATCTGGCCGGGCAGGGGAAGAAAGTGCTTTATGTTTCGGGAGAAGAATCCATGCAGCAGGTCCGCATGCGGGCAGACCGCATCGGTGAATTCTCCGACAACATGAGGCTTTTTTGTGAAACAGGTCTTGAGGCAGTCGAGGCTGCCATCGAAAAAGAAAAACCGTATGTCGCGGTGATTGATTCCATTCAGACGATTTCAGATGACGAAGTTTCCGGAGGGACAGGGTCTGTATCCCAGATCCGGTCGGCTACGGCTTCCTTTATGCGCCTTGCAAAGTCCACCGGGGTGGCGGTTTTCCTGGTCGGCCATGTGACAAAGGAAGGCAGCGTGGCAGGTCCCAAGATGCTGGAACATATGGTAGATACGGTGCTTTATTTTGAAGGGGATCCCCACACTTCTTACCGGATCCTCCGGGCAGTGAAAAACCGTTTCGGCTCTACCAATGAAATAGGCGTTTTTGAAATGCGGCAGGACGGGCTTTCAGAGGTGCCAAACCCTTCGGAATACCTGTTGGACGGCCGGCCGGTGGGCGAAAGCGGGTCTGTGACAGGATGCATCCTGGAAGGGACACGCCCTATGCTGATCGAGATCCAGGCCCTGGTCTGCAGGACTGCCTTCGGCTTTCCCAGGAGGACTGCCGTAGGCATGGATCTCAACCGCCTGAACCTCTTATTGGCCGTTCTGGAAAAGCGGGTGGGCATGAAATTTTCTGCCTGCGATGCCTATATCAATATCACCGGAGGGATGCGGAGCAGCGAGCCGGCATTAGATGCCGCCGTAGCCGCAGCCCTGATTTCCAGTTACCAGGATATCGCGATTTCAGAGAAGGCGGTATGCTTTGGCGAAATCGGCTTAAGCGGGGAAATCCGGGGAGTTTCCATGGCAAATGCCAGGGTACAGGAAGCCCGCCGCCTGGGATTTGCCCAGTGCATCCTGCCTTATTCCAACCTCTCCGGCATTGAAAAGAAAGACGGGATCCGCTTGTCCGGCATGCGCAGCATCCGGGAGCTGGCAGATTTTTTTGAAAGGAATCCATCATGAGTTTAAAACCAAAGGTCGACCCGTCCGCGCTTATCGCGCAGAGCGCGGAAGTGATCGGTGACGTGCAAATCGGAAAAGGCTGCAGCATCTGGCCGAAGGCGGTGCTCAGAGGAGACGTAGCGCCCATCCGTGTAGGGGACTGTACCAATATCCAGGACAACTGCGTCGTCCATGTTTCTGAGGATGCGGAAGTCGTCATCGGGGACCATGTAACCGTAGGGCACAGCGCGATCCTGCACAGCTGCAAAATCGGTTCCGGCACATTGGTCGGCATGGGGTCCATCATCCTGGATGGCGCCATAGTAGGGAAAAACGTGCTGGTAGGTGCGGGGGCGCTCATTACCAAGAACAAGGTCATACCGGACGGGGTCCTGGTGCTGGGAAGCCCGGCCAAGGTAGCAAGGAAGCTTACGGAAGAGGACCTGGAATATTTGTCCAATTCCGCCCAGGATTATATAGACACCGCAAAACGCTATAAAGACGGAGAAATCGAAAGCTATCATGGACAGGAAACGGACAAAAACTCCTAAAAGGAAAAAGGAACCGGAGAACGTTTCCGGCTGGAGGGAGGCGTGGGGCTACATCAAGGTCTTCCTTTTGGCAGTACTGGCAGCTTTCCTGATCTGCCATTTTGTCATTGTGAACGCGGTGGTGCCTACCGGTTCCATGGAGAATACCATCCTCAGCCACAGCAGGGTCATCGGCAACCGGCTGGCTTATGTAGGCAGCGCCCCCCAGAGGGGGGATATCGTCATTTTCCATTACCCGGTGGATGAAAAGTCCCTTTATATCAAGAGGATTATCGGCCTTCCGGGAGAGACGGTATCCATCCGGGAAGGAAAGATCTATATCAACGATTCTACGGAACCGTTGGAGGAGGATTACCTGCCGGAGGAATGGGTTTATGCCAACGACGGGTATACGTTCCAGGTACCGGAGGACAGCTACCTGGTGCTGGGGGACAACCGGAATGTCTCCCTAGACGCCCGTTTCTGGGCCCAGGAGGCAGTAAATGCAGGGCTTGCTTCCAACCTGGAGGAGGCCCAAAGTTATACTTATGTAGCGAGGGACAAAATTGTGGCAAAGGCGGTACTGGTGTACTGGCCGCCATCCCAGATCCACCTGATCAAGCACCACAGCTACCAGTAGCGGCAGGGAGCTGTTGAAATGGGTGGGTTCACGGCTGGCCATGGACAAAATAGCGTCTGATATGATTAAAGTTTGGGGCAGGTATCGATCCGATATACGATCGGCAACGATTCCATTCAGCAGCCAATCTTTATCGATCATGAATTCAGAATCATTTAATAGGGAATGCCTTGGAATACTGTTCATGGATTAAGCCATGTACAGCATCCAGGGCATTTTTATATACAAGGATAACCGGGCAGATTGGAATGCTTCATTTGTTTAAGGATGAACCGATTTGGAATCTTTTTGAATCCTCCATGCCAGGAAAACGGGATCGAAAGAAAGGATGAAAGGATGGCCAGAAACAGAAAAGGGCATGAAAAATGGCAGGAGATAAAAGCAAGCAGGAAATTTTGATCAAAAAAGCCATCCGCAACAACTGCGGATGGCTTTAAAACCAGCAGGGGAAGAGGGATTCGAACCCCCATGAACGGTTTTGGAGACCGTGATACTGCCATTGTATGATTCCCCTTTGCCTCGCTTTTTCCACGCGACTTGTATATTATAGGAAAAGGAAGAAAGATTGTCAAGGACTGCCGGGGAAAATATATGAAACTGGACATAAGGGATTTAAAAGCAGAGTTTAAGATTTCGGTCAGGGAGCTGGTGGAATTCCTGCTGCGCCATGGAGATTTGGATGACGCAGTCTCGGCCCAGGGACAGGCTGCCGCCATGCAGGAAGGCACCCGGGTACACAAGGCCCTTCAGAAAAAGGGCGGCCCGTATTACCAGTCTGAGCAGCCCCTTTCCCACCGGGTGGAGATGGATGGTTACAATGTCCTCCTGGAAGGCAGGGCAGACGGGATTATGGAACAGGATGGAAATGTAACAATTGACGAAATCAAAACCACCAGCGGAAAGGTGGAGGAGATGGAAGCGCCGGAGGAAGTCCACCTGGCCCAGGCAAAATGTTATGCCTATATATATGCCCTTGATAATGGGCTGGAAAAAATCCGTGTGCGGATGACCTATGTCCATGTAGACCCTTTTACAGAAAAAGAGAAAAAGCCCCAGGCTTTTGTCCCGCGTTATTTCCGCTATGGATTTTCATTTCCGGAACTTTCGGAATGGTTTGAAGAGCTTATTTCTTCCCTTTCCAAATGGACCGGTTACCTGTTTTCCTGGACAAAAGCCCGGGATGGTTCGATCCGCCAGCTTTCCTTCCCTTATCCATACCGGAAAGGGCAGAAGCGCCTGGCGGAAGATGTTTACCGCACGATCCTGCGGAAAAAGATCCTGTTCCTGCAGGCGCCAACCGGGGTAGGGAAAACCCTGGCGGTCCTTTTCCCTTCCATAAAAGCCATGGGGGAAGGGCTGTGCAGCCGGATCTTTTACCTTGCGGCCAAAAACGTGACGGCAAAGGCCGCCCAGGAGGCATTTTCACTGCTGCATGGCGGCGGACTGAAAATGAAATACGTGCTCCTTACAGCGAAGGAAAAAATATGCCCCATGGAAAAGACGGCCTGCAATCCTGCCTCCTGCCCCAGGGCGAAGGGGCATTTCGACAGGGTCAATGACGCGCTGTATTTCATGCTGACAGGACAGGGGGCAGAGTCTTATGGAAGGCAGCAGGTCCTGGAAGCGGCGGAGCAGTTTGACGTATGCCCTTTCGAACTTTCCCTGGACCTTACGGACTGGACTGACGCGGCCATCTGCGATTATAATTACGTCTTTGACCCCCAGGCCAAGCTGAAACGGTTTTTCAGCGAAGGGAAAAAGGGAAGCTACCTGTATCTGGTCGACGAGGCCCACAACCTGGTGGACCGGGCAAGGGAGATGTACAGCGCGCAGCTCTGCAAGGAAGATTTCCTTGCTGTAAAAAAGATCCTGAAGCCTTTGACAAAAAAAGCCGGCCGCTCATTGGACCGCTGCAACCAGTGGATGCTGGAAAAAAAGAAGGAGTCAGATGGGCTTGCATGCCAGAAGGATATCGACCAGATGGTCTTTGACGTGATGCAGCTTTCTTCCCAGCTGGACGAAGTACTGCGGACATTCCCCTCTTTTGAAGGCAGGGAGGAAGTGCTGCAGCTTTATTTTTCCCTCCGGGAATTCCTGCAGGCAAGCAGCCTGCTGGATGAAAACTATACGGTTTTTACCAGGACCCTGCCCGATGGCAGGTTTATATTAAAGCTTTTCTGCGCCAACCCTTCCAGGAACCTGCAGGAATGCTATGACAGCGGCGTCAGCACGATCCTTTTTTCCGCGACGCTCATACCTGTTAATTATTATAAGCGGCAGCTGTGCCTGGAAGAGGACCCTTATGCGGTTTACGCGCAGACCCCGTTTACCAAGGGACAGAAAACATTGCTGGTGGCATCCGACGTTTCCTCCAGGTATAAAGAGCGGGGACCGGAGACTTATGGAAAGGCGGCCGCTTATCTGGAGCTTATGGTGGAAGGCAGGGAAGGGAATTATATCGCGTTTTTCCCATCCTACAAAGTACTGAGGGAAGTTTATGGCAGTTTCTGCAGGAGATGCCATATTCCGGAGGATGGACTTGCAAAAGACGGGCTCTCAAAGCATGGACTTTCAAAAGATGCCTCCTCAAAGTATGGTTTTTCAAAAGGCGGCCTCTCAGATGATGGGCTGCCAGGAGACAGGGCAGGAAGGACGTCCCATGGGATGCTGGTCCGCACAGCCCTGCAGGAAGAGGACATGGGGCAGTCCCAGAGGGAGGGGTTTCTGGAAAAATTTTCCGATCCACCTCGGGAGGGAAGCTTCCTGGCTTTCTGCGTCCTGGGAGGGGTATTCTCGGAAGGGATCAACCTGGACGGGGACAAGCTGGTTGGGACCGCCATTTTTGGCACAGGCCTGCCACAGGTCAGCGAGGAACGGGACCTTTTAAAGGACTATTATGACCAAAATGGAGGAGACGGGTTCCGCTATGCTTACCTTTATCCTGGACTTAATAAAGTGTTCCAGGCAGCAGGGCGGGTGATCCGGACATCCAAGGACCGGGGCGTCATCCTGCTTCTGGACAGGAGGTTCCTGCAGAGGGAATGCCGGGACTGCTTCCCCAGGGAATGGGAAGGCTATCAAGCCTGTACGTTAGATACGGCCGCCGGGCTGATCCGGAACTTCTGGGCCGGGGGAAAGGGGCAGGATGGTACATCCTCCTGATAGTTTCTGGGACGCAGGGGCGGTTCTGTGATATAATGAAGCAAATTCTATGGCTATGGTTGGTTTGAAGAAAAGGAGTACATTCATGAGTCAGGTCAGAAGAGTTTACGTTGAAAAAAAACCGGGGTTTGACGTCAAAGCCCAGGAGCTTTTATCTGATATTTCCGGTTTCTTAGGGATAGGCGGTGTACAGAAGGTGCGGATCCTCTGCCGCTATGATGTGGAGAACCTGCCGGATGACACTTACGAAAAAGCCTTGCGTACTATTTTTTCCGAACCTCCGGTAGACCAGGTTTATGAAGAATCCTTTGATGCAGAAGGCGGGAAGGTATTCAGCGTAGAGGCCCTTCCGGGACAGTTCGACCAGAGGGCGGACTCCGCCGAGCAGTGCCTCAAGCTGATTGGTGCGGGAGATGACGTGCTGGTAAAATGCGCTGCCACATATGTGGTTTATGGCGACATTACAGATGACCAGCTGGAACAGGTGAAATCCCTTACCATCAACCCGGTGGACTCCAGGGAAACCGGCTTGGAAAAGCCCAAGACATTAAAGACTGTTTACCAGGAGCCGGAAGATGTACCTGTTTTTGACGGCTTTATGGACATGGGCGAGACAGAACTGAAAAGGCTGTATGATTCCCTGGACCTAGCCATGACTTTCCGGGATTTTGGCTTTATCCAGGAATATTTCAAGGATACGGAAAAGAGAAACCCCTCTATGACCGAGATCCGTGTACTGGATACTTACTGGTCCGACCACTGCCGCCACACGACATTTGCCACGGAACTGAAAAATGTAAAATTTGACGAGGGGCGTTATAAATCCGTCCTGGAAAATACCTTCCAGGATTATGTAAAGACCCATAAAGAATTGTTCAAGGGCAGGAATGATAAATTCTTAAGCCTTATGGACTTGGGCACTATTGCCGCGAAGAGGCTGAAGAAGGAAGGGCTTTTGAACGACCAGGAGCCTTCCGATGAGATCAACGCCTGCAGCCTGGTAGTACCGGTGGAGATCGACGGTAAGACAGAGGAGTGGCTGGTAAGCTTCAAAAACGAAACCCATAACCATCCGACCGAGATCGAGCCCTTCGGCGGCGCTGCCACCTGCTTGGGCGGCTGCATCCGCGACCCGCTTTCCGGCCGTTCCTATGTATGCCAGGCTATGAGGATTACCGGTGCCGCTGACCCGACCCGTCCTGTCAGCGAGACGCTCCATGGCAAGCTTCCGCAGAAGAAGATCGTCCAGGATGCTGCCAACGGCTACAGCTCTTATGGCAATCAGATCGGCCTTGCGACAGGCTATGTAAAAGAAATCTACCATCCGGATTATGTAGCTAAGAGGATGGAAATCGGCGCCGTTGTAGGCGCTGCCAGGAGGGAAGACGTAGTCCGTGAGCATGCGGAGCCGGGCGACATCATCATCCTCCTGGGCGGCCGTACCGGCAGGGACGGCATTGGCGGCGCAACTGGCGCTTCCAAGATCCATACCGATGAATCCCTGGAAACCTGCGGCGCAGAAGTCCAGAAGGGCAACGCGCCTACAGAGCGTAAAATCCAGCGTATGTTCCGAAGGCCAGAAGTGACCAGGCTCATCAAAGTCTGCAATGACTTCGGTGCCGGCGGGGTGTCCGTTGCCATCGGCGAGCTGGCAGACGGCCTGGACATTGACCTGGACAAGGTGCCGAAAAAATATGCCGGCCTGGATGGGACCGAAATCGCCATTTCCGAATCCCAGGAGCGTATGGCAGTCGTAGTTGCGGAAAAAGACCGCGATATCTTCCTGAAATACGCGGACGAAGAGAACCTGGAAGCTACCGTAGTTGCCATTGTCACAGAGAGCCCTCGCCTTGTAATGCACTGGAGGGGCAAGACTATCTGCGACCTTTCCAGGGCTTTCCTGGCAACCAATGGCGCCCATCAGGAGACGGATGTTGAAGTGGAAATGCCAAATGAGACGAAGCCGTTCTTCCATGAGGAAAAAGTAGATGACGTGCGTGCAAAATGGCTGGAGGTTTTGGGGTCCTTAAACGAATGCTCCCAGAAAGGCCTGGTAGAGCGTTTCGATTCTTCCATCGGTACCGGCTCCGTGCTGATGCCTTATGGCGGAAAATACCAGCTCACCGAGACCCAGTCCATGGTATGCAAGCTCCCGGTCCTGAAAGGAAATACGGATACCGTCATTATGATGAGCTATGGCTTTGACCCGTACCTTTCTTCCTGGAGCCCGTACCATGGGGCAGCTTATGCCGTACTTGGTTCCGTAGCTAAGATCGCAGCGGCAGGCGGGGATATTTCCAAGATCCGTTTCAGCTTCCAGGAATATTTCCGCAGGAT
The DNA here is from genome assembly GCA_902797185.1 of uncultured Lachnospiraceae bacterium. Classification (GTDB taxonomy): domain Bacteria; phylum Bacillota; class Clostridia; order Lachnospirales; family Lachnospiraceae; genus RUG14243. The sequence continues at coordinate 4,408 of CADBRV010000032.1, read as the reverse complement.
GACAGAGGACCCGAAACGCTGGAGCCAGCCTTTTGCAGCCCTCCTGGGTGCTTACAAGGCACAGGTTTCCCTGGGGCTTGCGGCCATCGGCGGCAAGGATTCCATGTCCGGTACCTTCAATGATATCGACGTGCCGCCTACCCTTGTATCCTTTGCAGTAGATACCGCAAAGATCGGCGACATTATCTCTCCGGAACTGAAAATCGGCGGGCACAAGCTGGTTTATTTCCAGGTAGACAGGGATGAAGATGACATGCCGAACTTCCAGCAGGCAAAAGCCCTTTATGGAAAGATCCATGAACTGGTACAGGAGAAAGCCATCCATGCGGCTTATGTAGTAGAACGGGGCGGGATCGCCCCGGCCGTCAGCAAGATGGCATTCGGCAACCATATGGGCGTAACCTTTGACACCGACGCGATTTCCGCGGAAGGCCTCTTTGAGCCGGCATTTGGCAGCATTATCGCAGAGATGCCGGAGGAAAAGGTGCCTGACATTGCAGGATATGGCAAAGTCATCGGTACAGTGACAGATCGGGCAGAATTTGCTTATGGCTGCAGCGCCGTTTCCCTGGGAGAAGCCCTGGAAACCTGGGAGAAACCTCTAGACAAGATCTTCCCGTACCATGCAACGGAAGACAAGGAAGAAGTAGACAGCGCCGTATATAATACCAGGAATATTTATATCTGCAAAAACAAGACAGCAAAGCCGAACGTATTTATCCCGGTATTCCCGGGCACCAACTGCGAATACGACAGCGCAAGGGCTTTTGAAAGGGCCGGGGCAGACCCCCACGTGCTGGTATTCCGTAACCTTTCCGTGGGCGGGATCAGCGAATCCATCGATGCCTTCTCCAAGGCTGTGGATAATGCCCAGATGGTCATGTTCCCGGGCGGGTTCAGCGCCGGCGACGAACCGGAAGGTTCCGCAAAATTCTTTGCTTCCGCTTTCCGCAGCGAGAAACTGAAAGACGCCATGCTGCGCCTTTTGAATGAAAGGGACGGCCTGGTGCTTGGCATCTGCAACGGCTTCCAGGCTTTGATCAAACTGGGGCTTGTACCGGAAGGCACGATTACGGACCAGAAGCCGGATTCACCGACCCTGACCTACAATACCATCGGCCGCCACGTTTCCAAAGTGGCTTATACCAGGGTGGTTTCCAACCTTTCCCCGTGGCTGATGGAAGCGGAGCTAGGCGGCACCTATGCCATCCCGGTTTCCCATGGGGAAGGCCGTTTTGTAGCTCCGAAGGAATGGATGGACCGGCTGTTTGAAAACGGCCAGGTGGCGACCCAGTATGTCAATCCGGAGACGGGGATGCCTACCATGGATGAAGAATGGAACATCAACGGCTCCTATATGGCAGTAGAAGGTATTACCAGCCCGGACGGTCGCGTACTTGGGAAAATGGCCCATGTAGAACGCCAGGGCAGGGGCGTCGCTATTAACATTTATGGCGAACAGGACATGAAGATCTTCGAATCCGGCGTCCGCTACTTCTCATAAGAGGACAGACGCCGCATTCCCAAAAAAGGCAGGGCTTTTACAGCCCTGCCTTTTTGCGTTATGCGCATGGGAGCGGTTGCCATGCCTGTATGGTTTGCTTCGGGCTGCCATGCATTGTGTATGGGGCAGGCGCGTTTGGGTAGTGTGCTATGTTAAAAAATTAATATAATCTAATATTTTGATAAATATTGCAAATTCCGATATTCAATTCAGGGAATATCGTGTAAAATAAAGAAAAGTAAATCAATGTCAGTTGTTCGTTGATAAAAGGAGAGAAAAATGGATTTCATTCGCTATGAGGCAAAAGGCAGCGTCGGGATCATTTATTTGAACCGTCCAAAAGCTTTGAATGCCCTCAATTCCCAGGTGCTTCAGGAGCTTGACCTTGCTATGGACAGCATAGACCTGGAAATTATCCGCGTCCTTATTATTACGGGGGAAGGGGACAAGGCATTTGCAGCCGGTGCGGACATCGGGGAGATGAGCACCCTGCCCAGGAAAAGGGCGGCTGAGTTTTCGAAAAAGGGGAATGACGTCTTCCTTAAGATCGAAAACTACCCGATCCCGGTTATTGCGGCTGTCAACGGATATGCGCTGGGCGGCGGCTGCGAGCTGAGCATGTGCTGCGATATCAGGATCTGCTCTGAAAATGCCGTATTCGGGCAGCCGGAGACAGGGCTTGGCATTACCCCGGGATTCGGCGGGACCCAGAGGCTGGAGCGTATTGTAGGCGCCGGCAGGGCAAAAGAAATGGTACTGGCCGCAACCAATATCAAAGCGGACGAAGCTTACAGGATCGGCCTGGTCAACCATGTATATCCCCAGGCAGAGCTTATGGATGCTGCCTTGAAACTGGCAGGAAAAATCGCATCCAATGCACCGATCGCTGTAAGGCATGCTAAAAAGTCCATGAATGAAGGATACAGCCTTCCCATTGATGAAGCCGTGGAAGTGGAAGAGGAGCTCTTCGGCGACTGCTTCCAGACCCATGACCAGAAGGAAGGCATGGGCGCATTTTTGGAGAAACGCAAAGAGAAGAATTTTATTAACCAGTAAATCCGGGACCGGCCAGGAGGCTGCGGAGGAAGATGCAGTACGGGCGGCTTGGAAATCCCATCATGCAGGATGCGGCAGGCTGTTGTTTTCCTGAAAAAAGGACAGCTGGGCGTAAACTATGCCGCAGAAGGAGGAAAATATGAAAGTTGGCGTAATTGGCGCAGGAACCATGGGCTCCGGCATCGCACAGGCTTTTGCACAGTGCAGCGAATTTGATACAGTATATTTGTGTGATATCAAGCAGGAATTTGCTGACGGCGGCCTTGTAAAGGTGAAAAAGAACCTGGACCGCAGCGTAAAGAAAGGGAAAATCAGCCAGGAAGATGAGGATGCTTACCTGGCAAAGATCCACACCGGCCTGGATATCATCTGCACGGACGCGGACCTGGTAGTGGAAGCAGCCCTGGAAGACTTGAAGGTAAAGCAGGACTGCTTTAAAAAGCTCCAGGAAGAAATCGTTACAAATCCGGACTGTATTTTTGCTACCAATACCTCTTCCCTTTCCATTACCGCAATCAGCAAAGGGCTGAAAAAACCGGTAATCGGCATGCATTTCTTTAACCCTGCCCCGGTCATGAAGCTGATCGAGGTTATTGCGGGCGCTACCACCCCGAAGGAAAATGTGGAAAAGGTCATCGAGATTTCCAAAGCGATCGGGAAGACCCCGGTACAGGTAAATGAATGCGCAGGCTTTGTTGTAAACAGGCTGCTGATGCCGATGATTAATGAGGGCATTTTCGCTTATACAGAAGGGGTTGCCGATATCGAAGGCATTGACAATGCCATGAAACTGGGCTGCAACCATCCCATGGGACCCTTGGAACTGGGCGATGTAGTCGGGCTGGATGTTGTCCTGGCTATCATGGAAGTGCTCTACCATGACTTTGGCGACAGCAAATACCGTCCGGCACCGCTCCTTCGCAAGATGGTACGTGCCAACATGCTTGGCAGGAAGACCGGTATCGGGTTCTATAAGTACACCGATGGCGGGAAAGTGCCGAATGATTTGATCTGAAAAGCGGGTCGGAATTAGAGGTAAATGCAAAATGACCTGGTCTTAAAGCAATCAAAGAGAAGGACCTGGTTTGAAAGCAGATCGAAGTGAATGACCTGGCCTTAAAAACAGATCGAAATAATAGATCAATCGATAATTTTATAGCTGGAAAAGAGGCCATGAAAAAATTGCGAAAACGTTTTTTCATGGCCTTGTTTTGCAATGGAAGACGTCCCCGGCATGGATCATGAGAGTGAAAGAAGACTGCGGAACAGAAGACCTGCGGTGCAGGCCATGTGGTATCTGGAAGATGGTGCTGCAAGATGTGCAATATAGAGGGTTTAGAGCCCACAGCTATATCTATTTTAAACGAAAGCGGCAGATATTGTAAGCGGTTGACAGGAACCTGCTTGTTACACATTTGTCAATGCGTATTGCCAGAAACCTTGATTTAACGCAAAATTTGTTGAAAACCCTTGCATGACTCGATATAATAAAATCATCTCAGGCTGAAAGACAGCCTGCAGAGCACTACAGGGTTTTTATTAAGGAGGTCAATTACTATGGCAATCGGAACCTATGAGCAGTACAAAGAGAGAATGCTCAAACTCAAACCGAATGTTTACCTGAACGGTAAAAAAGTAGACCGTTCCAACGGCAAACAGGGCGCTGAAAGGGACCTGGCTGACTGGGTTAAAGGCGGCGCTTACGTAATGAAGCAGTGTTATGAAGCTGCAAATGACCCGAAATACGCAGATGTCTGCGTTATTGATGACAAAGACGGCGTGCACAACAGGTGCTGCCACATCAACCAGTCCGTCGACGACCTGCTCAAGAAGCAGCTGATGACCAGG
>CADBRV010000031.1 GCA_902797185.1 uncultured Lachnospiraceae bacterium | reverse complement strand
TCATCGCCTTTCAGGCGATGGCATAAGACGAAGCGGCTAGTGCATCGCAAGGCATCCTCCCGCTGAAGCGGGTCCCTCCTTACGATAAATAAAGGAGAAATCATGACGAAAATACTTATGCATGGATGCACCGGCAAGATGGGGCATGTTGTCACCCAGCTCTGCCAGGAAGATCCGGAAATGGAAATCGTAGCAGGAGTCGGGATTGGCAGCAGTGACGGCCTCCCTTATCCGGTATACAGCTCATTGGATGACGTAAAGGAACAGGCTGATGCCATTATCGACTTTTCCAACGCCAAGGCAGTGGACGGCCTTTTGAAATACGCAAGGGAAAAGAAACTCCCGGTAGTACTTTGTACCACCGGTTTAAGCGAGGGGCAGCTGAAGGAGCTGGAAGAGGCTTCCAAGGCCATCCCGGTCCTTCGCAGCGCCAATATGTCTTTGGGCATCAACCTGCTGCAGGAGCTGGTAAAACGGGCAGCCCAGGTCCTGGCTCCCGCAGGCTTTGATATTGAAATCGTAGAAAAACACCATAACCAGAAGCTGGACGCTCCCAGCGGCACGGCCATCGCCCTGGCAGATTCCATCAATGAACAGATGGGCGGCGTTTATGAATATGTTTACGACAGGAGCGGCAGGCGCCAGAAGCGCGGGAAAGAAGAGCTGGGCATCAGCGCCGTGCGCGGCGGCAGCATCGTCGGGGAACATGAGATTATCTTTGCGGGAATGGACGAGGTGGTAACCATCAAACATACTGCTTACTCCCGCGCCATTTTCGGGAAAGGCGCGATTTCCGCGGCAAAATTCCTGGTCAAAAGGCCGGCGGGCCTTTATGATATGTCCAATGTGATAGGAGGATGAACCTGCTTGGGGGAGCAAGGGGAATCCGGAAGAAAGGAGAACCAAGAAAAGAAGTATGTTTGAAAAAGTATTTCACATGAAGCAGTATGGTACCAATACGCGTACCGAGGTGGTTGCAGGTATTACCACTTTCCTGGCAATGGCTTACATCCTGGCTGTAAACCCCAGCATCCTGGGCACCGTCATGGACCGGAACGGCGTATTTGCCGCTACCGCCCTGGCTTCGGCAGCAGCCACATTTATCATGGCGTTCCTTGCCAATTACCCGATCGCTTTGTCAGCCGGCATGGGGCTGAATGCTTACTTTGCCTATACAGTATGCCTGAGCGAACTGGGCGGGGAGGCAGACGCGTTTACCATTGCCCTGACAGCAGTCCTGGTGGAAGGTATTATTTTCATCTTCCTTTCCATTTTCAAGTTCAGGGAAGCGATTATCAACGGGATCCCGTCTAATGTCAAAAAAGGCATCAGCGTCGGCATCGGGCTTTTCGTCGCCCTGCTGGGCCTGGAAAACGCGGGAATTACGGTAAACGATGATTCTACTTTGATCACCCTGGGCAATTTCGGCACGCCGCAGGTGGCACTGGCTTTGATCGGCCTTCTGATCATTGCCATTTTAGTTTATTACAAGGTACCGGGCGCCGTCCTTCTGGGCATCCTGGCTACCTGGGTCATGGGCATGATCGCGCAGGTCACCGGATGGTACGTAGTGGACCCGGCAAACGGCGCGGCCAGCGTATTCCCGGATTTCTCCGGCGGGCTGGTAAATCTGTCCGGACTGAAAAATACGGCTTTTCATTTTAACTTCGCATGGGCAGGAAGCCACATTATGGAATTTATTGCCATCCTGTTCAGCTTCCTGTTTGTCGATCTGTTTGATACGGTAGGCACTGTCATCGGCGTAGCCGACAAGGCAGGGCTTCTGGATGAAAAAGGAAACCTGCCCCGCGCGGGACGTGTCCTTCTGTCTGACGCCATCGGTACCGTAATTGGTGCCTGCCTTGGTACTTCCACCATCACCAGCTTTGTGGAATCCACCACCGGTGTCGGGGAAGGCGGCAAAACCGGCATGACTTCCTTTACGACAGGATGCCTTTTCGTGCTTTCCCTGTTCCTGAGCCCGTTCTTCCTGGCAATCCCGACCTTCGCAACGGCACCTGCCATGATCTACGTCGGCTTTCTGATGCTGACCGGGGTTACCGGTATCCGCTTTGACGGCGACATTGCTGATTCCATCGCGGCATACCTGGCTATCCTGATCATGCCGCTGACCTATTCCATCGCAAATGGCATCATGTTCGCTATGCTGTCCTGGGTCATCATCAAAGTGTTCGAAAAGAAAGCAAAAGAGGTTTCCCCGATCATGTGGGTGATCTTTGCGTTGTTTGCTTTCAGGGTATTCACCATGGTGGCGCATTTCCAATAAAGCGCGTGGAATGCAAGAGGAGCTTCATAAGCAGAAAGCAAGTCCTGGTTTTGGCAGGATGCTCGCAGCAGCCGCTGCAACAGCATCGCATTCTTTGCGAAATGTGCAGATACAGGGACTTTGAGGTTTAAAGCGCCCTTCAAATTGCAAATGGATAAAAAAACGGCCTTAAGGGTCTGGCAGGAATGCCGGTCCCCTTAAGGCCGTTTCTTTCTTTCATTATCCAGGAATTTAACCTTTGAGGAATTCATCCACCGCTTTCGCGCAGTCACGGCCGTCTGCCATGGCTTTTACCACTAAAGACTGGCCGGTGCGGCAGTCGCCGCAGGCAAATACTTTGGCGCTGGAGGACAGGTAGCCGCTGGCTTTGATATTGCCCCTGGCATCGGTAGCGCTGCCGAAAGCTTCCGGCACATAGCCTTCCGGTCCAAGGAAGCCTGCCGCGAAGACCAGAAGGCTGCAGGGCAGCTGCTTTTCGCTTCCGGGGATTTCCTTCATGGTAAGACGGAAGTGACCGTCATAAACCGGCGCCAGCCCGATGGTGGTGACACCGCAGATTTTCCCGTCCTCTACCTGGACTTCCTTGATGGTCGTCTGGTAAACATGCGGGTCTTTGCCATAGCGGGAAGCATACTCTTCCTGGCTGGTATCCGTTTTGGTTTCCTTCGGGCGCTGCTTCCTGGAAGAGACCTGGATGCTCTTGCCGATATTCTGGGGCAGCATTTCGATCTGGGTGATGGAGGAAGCGCCGTCCCTGAGGCTGGTGCCCAGGCAGTCGTTTCCGGTGTCGCCGCCGCCTACGATGATGACATCTTTGCCTTTGGCGTCATACTGGCTGCCGGGTTCGATTGCCTTGCCTTCCAGAGCGTCCGCGTGTGCGCTTAAGAATTCTACGGCAGGCACGATGCCTTCCACTTTTTCTCCATCGGAAAGGCCAAAGTCCAGGATACGGGGAGCCTTTGCGCCCACTGCCAGAAGGACTGCGTCATATTCCCCTTCCAGCTGTTCCGGCAGCAGGGTTTTGCCCACGTTGACGCCGCACTGGAACTTCACGCCCTGCTTCTCCAGGGATTCGATTTTCCGGGCTACTACGGATTTTTCCAGCTTCATGTTGGGGATGCCGTATTCCAAAAGCCCGCCCGGGCGCTGGTCCCTCTCCAGTACCGTGACATCATGTCCTAAGGATATCAGGACCTGGGCAGCAGAAAGGCCTGCAGGGCCGGAGCCGACAACGGCTACCTTTTTGCCGGTGGGTTCGGCTTTTTTCTCAGGCGCACCGGAGGCATAATGCTGTTCCGTCACATAGCGCTCCAGCTTCCCGATGCCTACGGCCTGGGTGCGAATGGAACGGGTGCAGTTGGACTGGCACTGTTTCTCCTGGGGGCAGACCCTGGAACAGATCTCCGGCAGGGTGGAAGCGGTGCGGATCAGCTGGTAAGCCCCTTCCAGGTCACCCTGCTGGACTTTTCCGATAAAATCGGTAACAGGCACGCCGGCAGGACATTCTTTCTGGCACCAGTGGGTAGGGCACTGGAGGCAGCGCTTTGCTTCCGTATCTGCCTGCTCCCTGGTATATGTTTTTTCGATTTCGTCAAACGAGCCAAGACGTTCTTCCATGGGGATGCGGTCTGCTTTTACCCGCTCTTCCCGCATGTCCGGGTCTTTCACAGGCTGGAAAATCGTATTGTCAGGCATGATCAGCATGTCAATCTACCTCCTTTTCTGCTATATAATTGACCGCGTTCCGTCCGGAAACGTAAGAAGAGCAGACGGCCCAGGTCAGTTCGGAAATAACCGCGAGGGCATTTTCCCTGTGCATGGCGCTTGTGGCGTCGCCTACGCCATAAAGCCCCGGGATCGGTGTATTGTCATTTCGAAGGACACGGCACTGCCCGTCTACCATAAGGCCTCCCATGGAAGCTTCGGAGAAGCGCTGCCCGTAAATCGCATAGTAAGGGCCTTTATCGGAAACGGGGACCATATGCGCCTTCCCTTTCCCGAATTCACTGTCGGCTCCCTTCTGGCAGTCTTCGTTATAGCGGCGGATGGTTTCGGTCAAAGATCCCTCCGGCATGCCGCAGGCTTTTTCCAGCTCTTCGATGGTCTCGCCCTTCTTCACCGGCGTATCCAGCCTGGATTCGTCTTCCAGTTCCTCATACCAGGTTTCGTAAAGGTACTTCTTGGAAGCGAAAGCAGGGTTATTGATGAAACGTTCCGCAATCATCCGGATATTGTCCAGGGACTGGATGGAGTAGGAAATTTCCTTAGGCTGCTTTGAAATAAGCGGGGTCATGCCAAAGAGGTGCCCCTCTTCATTGACCCAGCGCTTCCCGTCCAGGTTGACCTGAAGCATTTCCGGTTCCAGCGCGATATCCGCCAGCGTGTTGCTGAAAGGATGGTGCTTTGGACCGAACATGGACACAAACAGGCGGGATTTGACAGGCTCGACGCCCAGTTCCCGCAGCATGTCGATGCCGTCCCCGGTATCGGTAGGGACAGAGAAACGGTGGATTTTGGTTTCCCCTTCGAAAAACCAGGGTTTGAATTCCTTGATCTTTTCATCGCTCTTTCCAAAGCCGCCGGTGGCAAGGATGACCACAGGCGCGTAAATCGTAGTCGTTCCGCCCGGATCCTCCGCGGTGACACCGGCGATGGCGCCTTTTTCATCCAGGATCAGGTGCTTTGCGGCATGCTCAGTGAGGATCGTGACATCCAGACCCTGCTCTTTAATGGTCTTGAGCATGGTGTATTTTACATAAGTGCCTCCCCAGCCCGGTCCGATGGCATCGTCACGGCAGTTCAGGTTGTCCTTGATCCGCTGTTTGAATTCGATAAGGCCGGAGCCGTAAATCGGCCCATGGGCATCCACGGAACCCAGATCCACCAGACGGAAATATTTGTGTACATCGTCCAGGGTACAGAGCCAGTCGAAAAACTCCCCGGTGCCATAGACCGCGGTACGCAGCACGTCTTTCCCCAAAATGCCATCGGTTTCTTTGTCGAAATGCTCGATGGCTTCTTCCCGGGCATCCGGCATTCCTGCTTCCTCATGCCATTTGGAATAAACCGGGAAAAACCCATGGGCATAATCGGTATTCCCGCCCAGGACCTTTGCCTTTTCCAGGCAGATGACCTTCTTGCCGGCCTGGGCCGCTTTGACGGCGGCTACAAGGCCGGAGCCGCAGCCTGCTACGACCACATCCGCATGCATGGTTACAGGGTCATGGTAAATGACGTCATCCGGCGCGTCTGTATCATAAATAGACTGGGTATGGCAGACCTTGGCACACAACCCGCAGGAGACGCAGATATCCGGGTCAATCTCGTATTTTGTACCTACCCATTCAATGGCCTGCACCGGACACTCGCTGAAACAGTTGTGGCATCCGACACAGTTGTCGTTGATTTTGTACATTTGTGTCCTCCTTTTTGTAAAGAATCTGGTTAATATTACTATAATGTTTCAGGAAAAAAAAACTAGGTCACATTCATGCAAAAATAAGGACGGATTAATTCAAATTTTGTATGGAGGGGATAACATGCCCTGGAATAGGGAAATGCCGGCTGGAAGGAAGCAGAGGAGCCTGGAAACGCGGCGTAAGGGGAGACGGGCGCAGGCGGCTGCTTTTTTTATACCGGAGAGAAAGGAAGGCAAAGAGAAGATAAACGCACAACCGCATGGTTGTAAAACCACCAGCATTCTTTGTTGGATTCCAAATTGGGCCGATGCTATCATGAAACCGGAGAGCCATGCCATGGAAATGCATCCTGCATGTGCAGGCATGACAGCTCCATCCCCCTTGAGTGCTGATAGGGAGAGCCAGTAATAAGGATAGATGCCGCAGTCCCAATCATCCTTCGGATGATGCGGCTGGTGCATCGTAAGGATTCCTCCCATTGGGGCGGGTACTCCTTGCGATATATTGTAAGGATGTAAAAATTGGTGCCTTCTCCTGGACAGGGAAAGGGAGGCACCGTGGGTACATAAGATATAAAAGGGTAAGCCCCGGAAAGGAAGAGGCATTATATGGGTTCCTATGACATGCTTTTAAAGCCGCTTAAGATCGGCAGCGTAACACTGAAGAACCGCATGGTTTCAGCTCCCACCAGCTGTGCAGAGCTTGGTCCCAACGAGCGTTATTCAGAAGATAATTATGCATATTATAAATTGAAGGCAACGGGCGGGTGCGCCATGGTGGTAGTAGGCGATGTGATCGTGGACAATTCCACCGGCCGCTCCCATCCCCAGCAAGTAGGCCTGGATGACCCGGGAGCGATTCCATATCTGGTAAAAATGGCAGATACCATCCATTCCGGCGGGGCACTGGCCAGCGTGGAGATCGACCACGGCGGAGCCATGTGTGACGAAGACCTGATTGACCGGGAGCATGCTTTCGGGCCTTCAGCCATGGTGGATGCCTGGGGCGACCAGATCGACGAGATGACCAAGGACGACATGGAGTACATCGCCCGGAAATTCGGCGAAGGCGCGGCCATCATCAAGGACTGCGGCTTCGACATGGTCATGATCCACTGCGGACATGGATGGCTCCTGCACCAGTTCCTGTCCCCGCTTACCAATAAGAGGACAGACGAGTTTGGCGGCAGCATCGAAAACAGGATGCGTTTCCCGCTGATGGTGGTAGACAGCGTCCGCAAGGCGGTCGGAAGGAACTTCCCAATCGATATCCGTATTTCCGGCGCCGAGCGAACACCGGGCGGATATGGAATCGAAGACGGCATCCGTATCGCGGAAATGCTGGACGGCAAGGTCGACATGATCCATGTATCCGCCGGCACCCAGTATGACCCGTATTCTGCTGTCCTCATGCATCCGGGCATTTTCCAGAAGCCGGGTGAAAACTCGAACCTGGCAAGGGAGATCAAGAAACATGTAAAGACGCCGGTATGTTCCGTAGGCGCCTTTTCCGATCCGGATTTTATGGAAAACTTCCTGGAAGAAGGCGGGGCAGACTGCATCGCTATGGGCAGGGAGCTTCTGGCAGACCCCTTCTTCCCGAAGAAGGTAGCCCGCGGCGAGATCGGGAAGATCCGTCCCTGCATCCGCTGTGGCGAGTGCCAGAGCGGCATGATGAAGAACGGCTGCATGCGCTGCACCGTGAACCCGTTAATCGGCAGGGAAGATGATTTCTTCCATCCGATCCCGGTGCTTAAGAAGAGAAAGGTGCTGATCGTAGGCGGAGGTCCCGGTGGCATGGAAGCTGCTATTGAAGCTTATAACAGGGGGCATGAGGTAGTCCTCTGCGAAAAAGGCAGCAAGCTGGGCGGCGCCCTCTATTACGCGGACGGTGCCGATTTCAAGGCACTGATGAAGCAGTACAGGGATTCCCAGATCCGGAAAGTCCAGGAGTTGCCCATCAAGATCCGCCTGAACACCTGCGTGGATGCAAAGGTAGTAGAAGAAGAAAAACCGGATGTCATGATCATCGCTGTCGGCGCGAAGCCGCTCATCCTGCCGGTACCGGGCATCAAAGAAGGCGTAGAAGACGGTTCCATCCTTTTTGGAGCGGACATTACGGACAATACGCCGCTGGGTGACAACGTGGTTATCATCGGCGGAGGCCTGATCGGCTGCGAGACTGCCGTACATACCGGACGCATGGGGCACCACACCACCATCATCGAGATGCGTGACGATGTGGCAGTGGACTGCGGCAGGATGCACCGTTTGAACTTGCTGCACCAGATGGATGTCCTGGACAACCTGGACAAAGCCTTGGGCATGGCATGCACAAAAGTGGAAAAGGGAGCTGTTTACGCAAAAGACGCAGACGGCAAGGAGGTACGCTATCCGGCAGATACCGTGATCCTGGCAGCAGGCCTGGTATCCGATACGAAGACGGTAGATTCCCTCATGGGGCTCGTTCCGGAAACCTATATCATCGGTGATGCCATGCGTGCCCGCAAGGTAGGCAATGCCACCAGGGACGCCTATGACGCAGTAGTCAGCATGGGGATGTAAGCGCACGGCATAATTATAAGATAGACGCCATATTCCAAATCATTCTTCAGATAATGCGGCTGGTACATTGGAAGGAATCCACCCACTAAAACGGATTCATCTTTACGATATATACATGAAGACCATACAGGAAGGGGCTTTGGAAAAGCGATGGCTCGCTTTTCCAAAACCCCTTCCTGCATGAATGCACTGTATCAGCCCGGCAATTACCCATGATAGGCGTGCGGTGCTTCCTAAGTATTATAAGTACAAATGTCGCATTTGGAATCGTTTTTCGGACGATGCAGATAGTGCATCGTAAGGATCCTCCCGTTGAGACGGGGCTATCAATACGATATGTATGAAAAAGCTGTTTCTTCTTTACTTGAAGTATGGAGGAAGCAGCTTTTTTAGATTCCGGTTCTTCAGCGTCATGCAGGCTATGCAGACAGTGGCTTTGGAAATGCTAGCCATCGCTTTTCCAAAGCCACTGTCTGCATGGGCTGATTATCTAATATCTCGCATGGGCTGATTATCCGATTTTCTGTCCAGGCTGATGGAAAAATGATTTCCATCATTTTACATTTCCTCCGGAAAGGGTTATCCTATAGCACAGGGCTCTTTTGAAAGGGCATGGATCGTTTTACCTCTATGGAGTGAAGAAAGACTAAGGAGTTTTGGCAATGGGACAGGAAAAGAAAAGGACACAAAACCCACACGTGCTTGGCATCCTGCTGGTTTTGACAGAATCATTGTTTTTTTCTTTAATGACGCTTTTTGTGCGTTTGTCCGGAGACCTTCCGACGATGCAGAAGACTTTCTTCCGCAACGCGATTGCCGCTGTGATTGCCATCATTATCCTCGCCAGGACTCCGGAAAAATTCCATATCAAAAAAGGATCTCTGCCGGACCTTTTTAAGCGCGCCACTTTTGGCACCATTGGCATGATCCTGAATTTCTGGGCGATCGACCATGTGAGCCTTGCAGATGCCAATATTTTAAATAAGATGTCCCCGTTCTTCGCCATCCTGGTATCGGCTTTCGTGCTTTCCGAGATCCCGAACAAGGTAGAAGTATTTTCTGTCGTGGTGGCGTTTGTGGGAGCCATCTTTGTGGTAAAGCCAACCATGGGAGCGGCTTCCCTTCCAGGATTGGTGGGATTGACCAGCGGAGCCTGTGCCGGTACAGCTTATACCTATGTGCGAAGGCTGGGGGAAAAAGGAGAGCGTGGGCCTGTCATAGTTGCCTTCTTCTCGGTGTTTTCCTGCCTGGTCTGCGTGCCTTCGGTGCTGCTGCATTTCGTACCGATGACGGCGGCGCAGCTGGCCTGCCTTTTGGGAGCCGGATCCTCCGCGGCTATTGCCCAGTTTGCCATTACGAAAGCTTATAAACTGGCGCCTGCCAAGGAAATTTCTGTCTTTGACTATTCCCAGGTGCTGTTTGCTTCCCTTTGGGGAGGGCTGTTCTTCTCCGAGCTGCCGGATGGCTGGTCCCTTTTGGGCTATGTGATGATCATTGGCATGGCAGTGTACAAATGGTACTATAACGTCCATATCCAGCCGGGCAGGGTGCGCCAAGATCATGAAAATGGGCAGGACGCGGATTAAACGGATACATGTCTATACATTGCTTTTTGCGCTGGGCACGTGAAAACGAAGAATAGGAATGCATGCGGCAGGGTAGGGCACCCTGCCTTTTTAGTGAAAAATAGACTTTCTTTCTGATATCTATCGACATACATGTACGTATACGACCTTATAATATCAGAAAGCCTGCTAATAAAAAGTCAAGGGGTGATTTAAAAAAGCTTAGAGGTTGGTTTTGGGCACAAGTATCCGGACCGTCTGCGTTTGGCGGTCTGGCAATGAGCGATATAAGAATAGTGAAACTTACTGTTCGGACTGCTCTTGGTTGCGGAGACATTCCTT
>CADBRV010000030.1 GCA_902797185.1 uncultured Lachnospiraceae bacterium | reverse complement strand
CGACGCAGGCCGCGCCCCGCACGAAGTGCGGTTAAAAATGGCGTGGCTCTCCGCTTTCATATGTCACCGCCTGGCAAGGCGGTGACGCAGGCCTTCCCGGGGATACTGGGGAGGCTTTTTTATATATGCGAAGGAATAAAGCCGACGCCTTAGAACGCAGCGCAAAGGCGAAATAGCGACGCTTTGCAGCGTGTCGCAAAGGCAGGGGCTTAATACGAAGTGCCAGGGAGGGTAATCCGGGCTTTTGCGCTTGTTTTTTAAAGCGGCGCAAACCCGCCAACAAATAGCCATAAAATGTCGAATCCTGACAAAAACATGTCAAACTGCACAGAATCAGCCTCGTTAATCTGACAAAATTTTGCGTTTTGTCGCCTTTTTTGCCAAAATCAATTGAGTTTTGCCGGGAAATCATGTAATCTAAATATTTGTAAGCTGCCTAATATAAGGCAGGGATCATCGTTTTCACTTGAAAGGAGCATACAATTGAGTAGACTTTCTTTGTTCACGGAAAGCCGTGCAGAGCAGGTTACTGAAAATCTCTACAAAGAGATGGAACGCCGTGTAGCGTGTTCCCCTCCAGGAGTCTGTCCGGTTGATTTGACAGCTGCGCTGGTAAAAATGTCCCAGGTGCAGACGTGCGGGAAATGTACGCCATGCCGTGTGGGCCTTGCACAGCTTAGTGACTTATTAGATGACGTGATTGAACATCGCGCTACGATGGAAACCCTTGATACCATTGAGAACCTGGCAAAAATGATTGTCGCTTCCGCAGACTGCGCGATTGGCGTAAATGCGGCACAGACGGTATTGTCAGGGCTGGAAGGGTTCAGGGATGATTATATCTGCCATATCCAGGAGCACCACTGCAGTTATAAGGCAAACCGCAGCATCCCCTGCATGGCAAACTGTCCGGCAAATGTGGATATTCCGGCTTACATTGGCTGCGTAGAGCAGAAACGTTACGCAGATGCCATCCGCATCATCCGCAAAGACAACCCGTTCCCGTCAGCCTGCGGGCTGATCTGTGAGCATCCCTGCGAAAGCAGGTGCCGCAGGACCATCCTGGACGCCCCGGTCAATATCCGCGGCCTTAAGAGGATGGCCGTGGACAATGCAGGCGTCGTACCGGCACCGGCATGCATGGAAAAAACCGGCAAGAAGGTAGCTA
This sequence comes from uncultured Lachnospiraceae bacterium, assembly GCA_902797185.1. Classification (GTDB taxonomy): domain Bacteria; phylum Bacillota; class Clostridia; order Lachnospirales; family Lachnospiraceae; genus RUG14243. The sequence continues at coordinate 18,596 of CADBRV010000030.1, read as the reverse complement.
TTATCGGCGGCGGCCCCTCCGGTCTTTCCGCTGCATATTTCCTGCAGCTGATGGGGCACCAGGTTACCGTATTCGAACGCCATAAAAAATTAGGCGGCATGCTGGTTTACGGCATCCCGGCTTACCGTCTCCCCAGGAAGAGCCTGCAGATGGATATTGACTGCATCCTTTCCACCGGGGTCGAGGTCAAGACAGAAGTCAACGTCGGCAAGGGCGAATATACCATGGAAAAACTTCGTGAGGATTATGACGCGGTTTATATTTCCATTGGCGCCCACCAGGACAAGAAAGTCGGTATTGAAGGCGAAGATGCGGAAGGCGTTATGTCCGCAGTAGAATACCTGGGCAGGATCGGCGACGATGATTACCCGGATTTCACCGGCAAGAGAGTCTGCGTCATCGGCGGCGGCAACGTTGCCATGGACTGTACCCGTTCCGCAATCCGCTGCGGCGCGAAGGAAGTACGGATCGTATACCGCCGCAGGCAGGAAGATATGACTGCCCTTCCGGACGAAGTAGAAGGAGCCATTGCAGAAGGCGCCATCATGATGGACCTCCACGCTCCTACCAGGATCGAAGTGCAGGATGGCAAAGCAGTTGCCCTTTGGGCAACCCCGAAGATGCCCAGCGTCATGAAGGGCGGCCGTGTCAGCCCGGCAGACGCAGGCAAAGAAGAGGTCCGCATTCCCTGTGATATCGTATTAGTTGCAGTCGGCCAGGGTGTAGACTATAAGGTATTGGAAAACACGGGCATCCCGATTGTCCGCGGCGTCATCAAGGCTGAAAACTGGACCGCGATCGATAACGCACCGGGCGTATTTGCCGGCGGCGACTGCGTAACCGGCCCGAAGACAGCCATCCGTGCTATTGCAGCAGGCAAGGTGGCGGCAGCCAATATCGACAATTACCTTGGTTATGACCATAAGATCCGCCTGGATGTGGAAGTACCCTTCCCGAACCTGGACGACAAGCCTTACTGCGGCAGGGTCAACATGAGCGAGCGAGAGCCGGCAGAGAGGGCAAAAGATTTCGAACTGATGGAACTTCCTATGACAGAAAAAGAAGCCAACCAGGAAGCAAACAGGTGCCTGCGGTGCGATCATTTCGGCTGCGGCGCATTTAAGGGAGGGCGTGATTTAGAATGGTAAATGTAACAATTAACGGAATTGCCCTCCAAGTAGAAGAGGGAACCACGATCCTCGATGCGGCAAAGAGCGCAGGGATGAACATCCCGACCCTCTGTTATATGAAACAATACAGCGATATCGGCGCCTGCCGTATCTGCGTAGTTGAAGTTGAGGGCATGCACCACCTCCAGGCTGCCTGCAATACGGTCTGTCAGGAGGGCATGGTCATCCATACCAATAACCCCCGTGTCAGGGAGTCCAGGAGGACGACTTTAGAGCTCCTCCTTACCCAGCACAACGTAGAGTGCCCGTCCTGTGAAAGGAATGGCAACTGCGAGCTGCAGAGGCTTTCTTCTATCTATACGGTAGGAGACCACCGCAAATACAAGAAAGAGCTGCCGGAGAACGATTGGGACCAGACCCTTCCGCTGATCCGTGACGAGGACAAGTGTATCAAGTGCTACCGCTGCGTACAGGTCTGCAGCAAGATCCAGTCCATGAACATCTGGGACATGGTAGGATCCGGAATGCATACCACCGTAGCCGTTTCCGATGACCGCAAATTCCCGAATACGGATTGTACTTACTGCGGCCAGTGTATTACCCACTGTCCGACCAACGCCCTCCATGCAAGGGACGATACGGACAAGGTAGTCGGCCTTATGGGCGCCGTAAAGAAAAAGGGCAAGACTGTCGTGGTGCAGGTAGCACCTGCAGTCCGCGTAGGCTGGGGCGAAGAATTCGGCCTTTCTCCGGAAGTGGCTACCGAAAAGCGCCTGGCAGCAGCCCTGCGCCGTATCGGTTTTGATTATGTATTTGATACCAATTTCTCTGCCGACCTTACCATCATGGAAGAAGGAAACGAATTCCTGAAGAGGATGAAGGATAAGGACAAATATAAATGGCCGATGTTCACATCCTGCTGCCCGGGCTGGGTAAGGTTCTGCAAAGGGCAGTATCCGGATATGACCGACAACCTTTCCACCGCGAAATCCCCGATGCAGATGTTCGGCGCGGTGACAAAGAGCTATTTTGCCAAGAAGATCGGCGTTGACCCGAAGGATATCATCTGCGTTTCCATCATGCCATGTACGGCAAAGAAGGCAGAGCTTGACATCCCGAGCATCAACGATGCCGATCCGGAAGAAGGCGTAAAGGATGTGGATATTTCCCTTACGACCCGCGAGCTCTGCCGGATCTTCAAGATGACACAGCTGGATATCGCTTCCCTGCCGGAAGAGAATTTCGATTCTCCTCTTGGATCCGGAACCGGCGCGGCTGTCATCTTCGGTACTACTGGCGGTGTTATGGAGGCAGCACTTCGTACCTGTTATTATGTCATGACAGGTGAAAATCCGAATGCGGACGAGACCTTCAAGGATGTCCGTGCCATGGGATCTGACAAGCCCTGGATCCACGCAGAATACAATGTTGCCGGCACGAAGGTGCGTGCTGCGGTCGTAAACGGCCTTGGCAATACCAGGAAGCTGATCCGTGCCATCCGCAAGGGCGAAGTGGAATATGATTTCGTAGAAGTCATGGCTTGCCCGGGCGGCTGCGTAGGCGGCGGCGGACAGCCAATCCACTTCAACCAGGAACTGGCTACTGACCGTGCAAAAGCAATTTATACGATTGACAAGAACAACAAGCTGCGTTTCTCCCACGAGAATCCGGACATCATCGACCTTTATAACGATTATCTGGGACAGCCCTGCGGCGAGCTGGCACATCACCTGCTCCATACCGACCAGCATGGCTGGGACCTTCCGCACTCCCCGCATCTTGATGCAGACGTAGTGGAATAATCCGGAAAGCGTAACAGGGTAAAAGCTCCTAGTACAAACAAAGCCGGCCTTAGACTATTAGGGAATAAACCTAATGGTTGGAGGCCGGTTTTTTCACGGAAAGGTACTTTTATTTTCGGTCAAGCGGCAGCATTTCGGAGCCAGGGACTTTTAACCTGCTGTTTTCAGAAAGTATTTTCAAACACACCATGTTTAAAAGCAAAAAGCCATACTGCTTCTATGAAACGCACTTGATTACGGGGCGTTTCCTATTAGAAGCAGTATGGCTTTTATACGTATTGGAACTTCAGCAGTTTCTCTGCCTTATTTTATTTTTCCTTCTCCGGTACCAGGAGCTTCAAAGCGCCGGTCGGGCAGGCGTCAAAGCACAGCTGGCAGTCTTTGCAGCCGGCGATAACGGCCGGATCCCGGAATTCCGGCTTGACTACGGTGGGGAATCCACGTCCTACCAGGCCCAGGATGCCCTTCTTTGCCACTTCGTCGCAGATCCGGACACAGAGGCCGCAGAGGATACATTTGCCCTGGTCTCTTTCGATGCATACCAGTTCCTGTTCCTTATAAGAAGGATGCTGGCTTCCGGCAAAACGTTCCGGATGGATCGGCATTTCGTTGGCACGCTTGATCAAGGTGCAGTGGCCATAGTCGAAGCAGCCGCATTCCAGGCAGCGCTTGGCTTCCGCCATGGCGTCTTCCTTGGTGTAGCGGTAGTTGACTTCCTGGAAATCGGACTTGGCCAGCGTCCTGTCGCGTTTCTGGACCGGATGGCGCGGGATCTTCGGGCGGTCTGCCAGGTCGGATTCGGAAACCTTCTTTTCTGAATAGTAAGGCTCTTTATAAAAGCTGGTGCCGCCATACAGGTAAGCATCAATCTGGTCCACTGCTTGGCCAGCCTGCGCGATGGCGTCGATGGCGATGGTAGCACCCTTATTGGTTGCTTCGCCTACGGCAAAGACACCGTCCAAAGAAGTGCGGAAGGAGTGGAGGCCGGCTTCAATCGTGCCTTTATCGGTCATCTCCAGCTGCTCAAAGCCTTCCGGCCGGAGCGTATGGCCTAAAGCGCCGATGACGGTATCTACCTGGATATCCGTATATTCATTCTCCAGCGGGATCGGCCTGCGGCGCCCGCTTTCATCCGGCTCGCCCAAGCGCATCTTCTGTACCTTCATGGTTGTAAGCTTGCCGTTTTCTCCGGAAAGCTCCACCGGGTTGTACAGGAATTTGAACTGGACGCCTTCTTCCATAGCCTCGGTGATTTCATCGTCTTCCGCCGGCATCTCTTCCCTGGTACGGCGGTAAATGATGTAGACATTTTCCGCGCCTAAGCGGACGGCGCTGCGGCAGGCATCCATGGCGGTGTTGCCGCCGCCGACAATGGCGACATTTTTCCCGATTTCAGGGCGTTTGCCCAAACCGATCTGCTCGAGAAATTCACATCCGCCGATGACGCCGTCAAGATCCGTGCCCTTGCAGCGCAGGGGCTGGTCCTTCCAGGCACCGATGGCTACGACTACGGCGTCATATTTCTTCCGCAGTTCGTCCAATGTCACGTCCTTGCCGACACAGACATTGTTGTGGAAGGAAACGCCCATGTAACGCAGCACGTTGATTTCCTGCTCCAGCACGTCCTTCGGGAGACGGTAATTGGGGATGCCATAGCGGAACATGCCGCCGTTCTTTGGCATGGCGTCCAATACGTCGATCTTGTGCCCGTTCTGCCTGAGGAAGTAAGCTACGGTAATGCCGGAAACACCGGCGCCGATGACGCAGACCTTCTTCCCGGTATCCGGGGCAACCGGCGGGACATAGGAATGTTCGCTGTCATAATCCGTATCGCTGGCAAAACGTTTCAACGCGCAGATGGAAACCGGTTCGTCTACCAGGTTCCTCCGGCAGGCGTCTTCACAGGGATGCGGGCAGATACGCCCCACACAGCTGGGAAGAGGGATACGGTCACGGATGATCTTGACCGCTTCCTGGAAATTGCCCTGGGCAATCTCATGCACATAGCTCTGGCAGTCGGTATGAGCCGGACAGTTGATGGTACATGGCCCGCGGCAGTCGCCTACATGGTCGCTCATGATCAGTTCCATGGCCACTTTACGGGCCTGTTTGACGCGGTCGGTGTCCGTATGGATGACCATGCCGTCCGATGCCTTTGTGGAACAGGCACGGAGCAGTTTGGCGGAGCCTTTGGCTTCTACAACACAGATGCCGCAGGCACCATATGGTTTTACTCGCTCGTCATGACAGAGGGTCGGGATATTGATTCCGTTCCTCCTGGCAATTTCCAGGATGGTCTGTCCTTTCCGGGCGGTCAGTTCATTATCATCAATGGTGATTTTGATGGAATCCATTTTACCCTCCTTACTCTCTTGTAATGGCGCCAAAGTGGCAGTTGTTGTAGCAGCTGCCGCACTTGATACAAAGGGACTGTTCGATCTCGAAGGGGCTCTTTGCCACGCCATGGATTGCTTTTACCGGACAGCGCAGCGAACATGCGGTACAGCCGGTACATTTTTCCGGATCAATGCGGTAGGTGACAAGGTCGGCACACTGTTTTGCAGGACAGGACTTGTCACGGATGTGGGCATCGTATTCATCCCGGAAATAGTGGATGGTAGTAAGGACCGGGTTGGGGGCTGTCTGCCCCAGGCCGCAGAGGGCACCGTCTTTTACGGCGTTGCAAAGCTCTTCCAAAAGCTCTACATCCCCTTCTTTCCCTTCGCCGGCACAGATCCGGGTCAGGATTTCCAGAAGGCGCTTTGTGCCAAGCCGGCAAGGCACGCACTTGCCGCAGGATTCCTTGGAAGTAAATTCCAGGAAGAACTTGGCGGTGTTGACCATGCAGGTGGATTCATCCATGACGACCATCCCGCCGGATCCCATGATGGCGCCGGTAGCCTGGAGGGCTTTATAATCGATGATCGTGTCAAGACGGGAAGCGGGGATACATCCGCCGGAAGGGCCGCCCAGCTGGACTGCCTTGAATTCCTTTCCGTCTCGGATACCGCCCCCGATATCAAAGATGACTTCCCGGAGGGTCTTGCCCATGGTGACTTCCACCAGGCCGCCCCTGCGGATCTTGCCGCTTAACGCGAATACTTTCGTGCCTTTGCTGCCTTCGGTCCCCAGTTTGGCGAATTCTTTGCCGCCATTGTGGATGATCCAGGCAACGTTTGCAAAGGTTTCTACATTATTAATATTGGATGGCTTTCCGTTGTAACCGCTTTCTGCCGGGAAAGGAGGTTTCAGGCGGGGCATGCCTCTTTCGCCTTCCAGAGACGCGATCAAAGCGGTTTCTTCACCGCAGACGAAAGCGCCGGCACCGGCCTTGATATGGATATGGCAGGAAAAATCACTGCCCAGGATATGGTCGCCCAGGTAATTGCGTTCTTCCGCGATCTTCAGGGCGTTTTCCAGACGCTTGATGGCCAGTGGGTATTCCGCACGGACATAGACAAAAGCGTCTTTACATCCGATGGCATAAGCACCGATGATCATGCCTTCAATGAGGCTGAAGGGGTCGCTTTCCAGTACGGCACGGTCCATGAAAGCGCCCGGGTCGCCTTCGTCGGCGTTGCAGATCAGGTATTTTTCATCACCGGGGGCATGGCGGGCGGCGTTCCATTTGAACCAGGTCGGGAACCCGGCGCCGCCACGGCCGCTCAGGCCGCTGGTCTTGATCTCGTCAATGACTTCTTCCGGCTGCATATGGTCCAAAACAGCACCCAGTGCCTGGAAGCCATCGTCATCCAGATAGTCGTCAATGCTGGTGGGGTCGATTTTGCCGCAGTGACGGAGCACGATCCTCGTCTGTTTATCCAGGAAGGTCTTATCCTCATCCTTGATCATCAGTTTCTGGATGGAAGAAAGGTCGCCGGATGAAACGGCGTCCACAATGCGTCCTGCCTGTGCCGGGTTTACTTTGACCAGCCGTGCGCCCAGCTCTCCGTTATCGTCATAGACATCTACGATCGGTTCCAGGAAACACATCCCGATACAGCCGGTGATGCCCAGATGGATATCCTTTTCTCCAATGGCCTGTTCCAAAGCGTCATATACTTTAGCGGCTCCTGCGGCGATGCCGCAGCTGCCTTCTCCTACGACCAGTTTCATGCGCTCGCCTCCTTCTTACGGTAATCCTGCAGGATCTGGATGGTCTTCTGCGGGGTCAAGGAACCATAGGCTTCCCCGTTGATCATCATGACCGGGGCAAGGGAGCAGCAGCCAAGGCAGGCTACATGTTCCAGCGTGAACAGGCCGTCTTCTGTGGTCTCTCCATTTGTGATCCCCAGCTCCTGCTCGATGGTAGCGCCGATCAGGTCGGAATTGTTGACATGACAGGCAGTCCCTTTACACAGGTAAATCAGATATTTGCCAATCGGCTGCAGACGGAATTGGGCATAAAATGTGGCCACTCCCATGATTTTCGCGGGAGAATTCCCCGTCCGTTCCGATATCCGATAGATAGCGTCCATCGGGAGGTAGCCGTAAACTTCTTGCGTCTTTTGAAGAATTGTGATCAGGCTGCCCGGGACGGAAGCGTATTCATCAAGAATCTCCTCGATGAGCGAAAGGTCTACCGTGTTTGCTTGTGCCATTTCGCACCTCCTTGGTGACAGTTGTTATTTTTACTGCATGAAAAAACAGTGAGACAGACAACTTTGCGAAAAAATTGTCAAACTCACAACTTTTTCAATATGATTAACATTATACACTATTTAATAGTGTTGTTAGATACCTTTTCACCAATTCATTCATAACTATTTTGTATTGTTGTAATAAAAATATGTATCTAATAAGTAAAAAATTGAAAAAAAGAGGGCTGCCTGATACAGCTACAGGGTGCCTGTATCCTTTACTTTAGGCACTTTTCTGCTATAATAATTGGGATTATATTCAGATGGCAGGCGAAGCCAGCCGGAGAGCTGCACGATAAAAACCGCACTGCGTGCGAAGGCGTGGTCTGCGTCACCACCCTGCGGGTGATGGCATTGATTAGAAAGGACGGATATTTTGAAAGAATCTCTTGAAATCAGATGGCACGGGAGAGGCGGCCAGGGCGCAAAAACGGCGGCACTGCTTCTTGCCGATGTGGCATTTGAAACAGGAAAACATGTACAGGGATTTCCGGAATACGGGCCGGAGCGGATGGGCGCCCCCATTACGGCTTACAACAGGATCAGCGACCAGCCCATCCGTCTGCATACCAATATCTACGAACCGGATTACGTGGTTGTCGTAGATGAAACGCTGCTGGAGGCAGTGGATGTGACGGCAGGGCTCAAAAAAGAAGGCGGAATCCTGGTAAATACGAAGCGCAGCGCCGAGGAGATCCGTCCGCTGCTGCATTCTTATGAGGGCAAGGTATATACCGTAGATGCCAGGAGGATTTCCATGGAGAGCCTGGGAAAATATTTCCCGAACTCTCCGATGCTGGGAGCCATTGTCAGCATTTGCAACATTATGGAAAAGGAACGTTTCTTTACAGAAATGCGCAAGCTGTTCCAGCATAAATTCGCCAAGAAGCCGGAAGTGGTGGAAGGCAACATGAAGGCGCTGGAGATGGCATACATGGAGGTGTCCGATGTCTGATGAATTCAGAAGCAGCAAAGCGATAAATTTACAGAGCAAATGGGACGAGCTCACAGAAGGGCTGCAGATTTATGAGCCGGCTACTTCTGTGGATACTATTACAGGCGAGTGGAGGACCCAGACCCCGGTCTTTCTGGAAAAGGACTGCAAGCAGTGCCTTTTGTGCGTGCCGGCCTGTCCGGACAGCGCGATCCCGGTGAAAAACCAGAAGCGCCTGGACTTTGATTATGACCACTGTAAGGGATGCGGCATCTGCGTCAAAGTATGCCCGTTCCATGCCATCGAAATGGAAGGAGTCGAGTAATGTCAAGAAAAGACCGTTTATCCGGAAACGAAGCCGTTGCCATCGCGATGCGCCAGATCAACCCGGACGTCATGCCGGCATTTCCGATCACCCCTTCGACGGAAATCCCGCAGTATTTTTCCAATTTTGTAGCCAACGGGCAGGTAGATACCGAATTTATCCCGGTGGAGAGCGAGCACAGCGCCATGTCCGCTGCCATTGGCGCGGAAGCAGCCGGCGCCAGGACACTGACCGCCACCTCTTCCTGCGGCATGGCATTTATGTGGGAAGAGCTTTATGTGGCTTCTTCCAACCGCCTGCCGATTGCCATGGCACTGGTAAACCGTGCCCTTTCCGGACCCATTAATATCAACGCGGACCACTCTGACGCCATGGGCGCCAGGGATACCGGCTGGATCCAGATTTTTTCCGAGAACAACCAGGAAGCGTATGACAACTTCGTCATGGCTTACCCGATTGCCGAGCACGAAGACGTGCACCTCCCCATCATGATCTGCCAGGATGGCTTTATCACCAGCCATGCCGTGGAAAATATCGTGATCGAGGACGATGACGATGTGAAGAAATTCGTAGGGGAATATGAACCGAAGCATTTCCTTTTAAATGCCGACGAGCCTCTGGCAGTAGGCCCGTATTCCGTTACCAATTATTATATGGAAGCAAGACGTGCCCAGGCAGAAGCGATGGCCCATGTACCGGGCGTGGTTTTGGAAGTGGCAAAGAAGTTCGAATCCATTTTCGGACGCCATTACGGCCTGATTGAAAGCTACCGCATGGAAGACGCGGATTACGCCTTCGTCCTCATGGGTTCTGCCGCAGGCACCATGAAAGAATATGTAGACGGCCTCCGCAAGGAAGGGGAGAAGGTAGGGCTGGTCAAAGTCCGCATGTTCCGTCCCTTCCCCGCTAAGGAAGTAGCCCAGGCGCTGTCCCATGTAAAGGCGGTGGCAGTATTGGACAGGGCAGAAAGCTTTAACAACGTGGGCGGACCTCTTTCCGGGGAAGTCCTCCGGGCTCTCTTCCTGCAGAAAGTACGCTGTGAAGCGGCAGATTATGTATATGGCTTAGGTGGCAGGGACCTTTTGATGGAACATGTCCGTTCCGTGCTGGAGGACCTCAAAAAACTCTGCGCGGGCGAAACGCTGCCGGCATTTTACCGCTATCTGGGCGTCCGGGAATAGGGACAAACGCCGCATTCCGCATCGTCTTGTGTCATCGCCTTTCAGGCGATGACACAAGACGATGCGGCTAGTACATCGCAAGGAATCCTCCCGCTGAAGCGGGCCCCTCCTTACGATATATAAGGAGAAAATGCTATGAAATTCAATTTTAAGGAAATCACCTCAAGGGACGACCATCTGGCACCGGGTCACCGTCTCTGCGCCGGATGCGGAGCCGGCATCGCGGTCCGCAACGTGCTCAAGACCCTTCATGAGGGCGACCATGCCGTGATCGGGAACGCGACAGGATGCCTGGAAGTTTCCACTTACATGTATCCTTATACGGCATATACAGACAGTTACATCCACAACGCTTTTGAAAATGCCGGCTCTACTATGTCCGGCGTGGAAACGGCATACAGAGTGCTGAAAAAGCGTGGCAAGATCGATGATACCTATAAGTTCATCACTTTTGGCGGTGACGGCGGTACCTATGATATCGGCCTCCAGTCCCTTTCCGGGGCAGCAGAGCGCGGGCATGACTTTACCTATGTCTGCTATGACAACGGGGCATATATGAACACCGGTATCCAGCGTTCTTCCGCTACGCCGATGTACGCGGACACCACGACGACCCCTACCGGCAAGGAATCCAACGGCAAGCCCCAGCCCAGGAAGGACCTGACCCAGATCATGGTGGCACATAACATCCCTTATGTGGCACAGACTACGTTCCTTGGCAACTTCAGGGACCTTTACCTGAAATCCGAGAAGGCAATTTACACAGAAGGACCGACATTCCTGAACATTATGGCGCCCTGCCCCAGAGGATGGCGTTATAATACGGAAGATTTGATGGAAATCTGCCGGCTTGGCGTAGAGACCTGCTACTGGCCGCTGTTTGAAGTAGTAAACGGGCACTGGATCCTGACCTATGAACCGAAGGAAAAGCTTCCGATCGAAGACTTCCTGCGTCCCCAGGGCAGGTTCCGCCACATGTTCAAAAAGGGCAATGAATACCTGATTGAAGCGTTCCAGAAAGAAGTCGACAAGAGATGGAACGAGCTTCTGGAAAAATGTGAATAATCCGCGACAGGTGGAAGGATGACATCCGGCAGATGCTGGGTATCGTCGCGGACTGACTGGATCGGGAAACAGAAAAAGCTCCGGTTTATACCGGAAAACAGGAACACCGGCATGAGCCGGGAAGAAGGACAGAAATGGATATAGTAGTATTAGCTGGAGGCACGAGTACGGAACGGGACGTTTCCCTCAATTCTGGCGCTATGATTGTAAAGGCACTGAAAAAGAACGGGCACAGGGCATTCCTTTTGGATGTTTATCTTGGCATGCCGGGTGTGGATCCGGAAAATATTTTTGACCGGGCGGACGAAGTGGGATCCCAAGGGTCATCCATCGGCAGCAAGCCCATGCCCCTTTCGGAAATCCGCAAGCTCCGTAAGGATCCGGATGTCTTTTTCGGACCCAATGTGCTGGAAATCTGCCGCCAGGCGGATATCGTTTTCATGAGCCTTCACGGCGCCAACGGCGAAGACGGAAAAGTGCAGGCCACCCTGGAACTGTTTGGCATCCCTTATACCGGAAGCGACTATCTGGGAAGCGGGGTTGCCATGGACAAGGACATGACCAGGCAGCTTTTGATCCCCGGCGGCGTGCCGATGGCAGAGGGCATGACCCTTACCAAGGATTCTTACACGACGCAGGCTCCTTCCTTCGGGTTCCCCTGCGTTGTCAAACCATGCTGCGGCGGGTCCAGCGTAGGCGTTTCCATCGCCCACTCCCAGGAGGAATATGAAGCAGCACTGGCAGAAGCCTTCCATTATGAAGACCGTATCGTAGTGGAAAAATTCATCAAGGGCAGGGAATTTTCCATTGCCGTAGTAGAGGGGGAAGCATATCCGATTATCGAGATTGCCCCCAAGAACGGCTTTTACGATTATAAAAACAAATACCAGGCAGGCAGCACGGTGGAAACCTGCCCGGCAGCCCTTCCGGAGGATATTACGAAGAAAATGCAGGGATATGCGGTAAAGACCGCGCAGATCCTGCGCCTGGATACCTATTCGCGTACGGATTTCATGCTGGACGAGGATGGAAAATGCTACTGCCTGGAAAGCAACACGCTTCCCGGCATGACCCCTACCAGCTTGATGCCCCAGGAGGCAGCAGTGCTTGGCATTTCTTATGAAGAGCTCTGCGAAAAGCTGATCCAGGTTTCTTTGAAGAAATATCAGAAGAAGAATGGCTAATTGATTTGAGCGGAGTGTTACGCCATCTTCGATCACGCTGCGTGAGAAGGCGTGGCCTGCGCCACCACCTGCGGGTGATGATAAAAATAGGTGTTTCCCGGGCTTGCTGGAGATGGCAGCCCGGGAAATATTTGCCTTTCGGAAAGTGCTTTCGGATAAAGACAGGGACAAGGGACGTGATAGACAAGGCACCTGCTTTTGAAAAACAGAGGGCGCCGGTTCTGCCTTGTAAAAAAGCAGATAGAAGGCGGCCATGCCTTACAAAAAGACCTGGCGGCCCCTGCTTAATAAATAGGAAGAGGACATTAAGGACAAGAAAATGGGAATGACATTAGAGGATGCTGCAAAAGCCTGCGGCGGGAAGCTGTCTGCCACGGAGGACCAGAAAAAAGCCCTGGTATTGGGCGGGGCTGTAGACAGCCGGAAGATCCAGCCGGGCAACTTGTTTTTTGCCATTAAGGGCGAAAAGACGGACGGGCATAAATACGTAGGGAACGCTTTCCGGGACGGGGCAGTGGGCGCTGTCGTAGAAGAAGTACCGGAAGGGACAAACGTGCCGTATATCCTGGTGGAATCCACCGAAAAAGCCCTGTCCGCCATTGCCGGATATTACAGGAGCCTGTTTTCCATCCCGGTGGTGGGCATTACCGGTTCCGTTGGAAAGACCAGCACAAAGGAAATGATCGCCTCTGTCCTTGGCACGAAATACAACGTATTAAAGACGGACGGGAATTTTAATAACGAAATCGGAATGCCGCTGACGCTGCTTCGCCTCAGGGAAGGGCATGAAGCCGCGGTCGTAGAGATGGGGATTGACCATTTCGGCGAAATGACCCGCATGACCAAAGTGGCAGCGCCAGATATTTTTGTCATGACCAACATCGGCACCTGCCATCTGGAGACCTTAGGAGATATGGACGGGGTATTCCGCGCGAAGACCGAAGGGATCCCTTTGTTAAAGGAAGGCTCTCCGGTTATATTAAACGGGGATGACGTCCGCCTCCGCCGCCTGGCAGGCGAAAAGAGGATCCGCCCCTGCTTCTTCAGCCTGGAGGATGAAGGAACCGACGCCTGGGCAACAGACATCCAGAGCCATGGCGAGGAAGGGACTGATGCCCTCCTCCATATCCGCATGGATGGCAAGGCGCAAAGCTGCCAGGTGCACCTGAATGTGCCGGGACGCCATATGGTGTCCAATGCCCTTGCCGGCGCGCTGGTGGGGCGGGAGCTGGGGCTTTCCATCGAAGAGATAAGGAAAGGCATCTGCTCCATGGAAACCATCAGCGGCAGGAGCAATTTCATCCATAAGGACGGTAAAACCATAATCGATGACTGCTACAATGCCAACCCGGCGTCCATGAAGGCTTCCCTGGAGGTGCTTTCCCACTGCGGAGGACGGAAAATTGCTGTATTAGGCGACATGGGCGAGCTCGGGAAGGATGAAAAAGAGCTGCACCGGGGCGTTGGGACCTTTGCGTCCGGCCTTTCCATTGATGAATTTTACCTCTGCGGGGATTTGATGGAAAACCTGGCAAAGGGGCTTTCTGATGGAGGATACCAGGGAAAGGTACACTATTATAAGAAGAAAGACGCCCTCCTGCCCCAGCTGCTTGCGGATGTAAAAGAAGGGGACGTGGTCCTGGTCAAAGCTTCCCATTTCATGGGCTTTGATGAGATCCTGCGGGCACTGGTAAAGTAAGAAAAAAGCGCTTCCTTTTAAGGAAGCGCTTTTCTTAAAAATAATCCCTGCGGATCTCGTCTGCCATGCCCTGCATCTTTTCCTGGAGCTTGGCGCCCAGCTGGCGTTTTTCGTCTTTGGAAAGCTCTTTTACATTAACCGGGTCGCCATATTCCAGGACCACTTTGCTTTTCTTCAGCCAGGGAAAATGGGCTTCAAAGACCTGCTCCGTCCCGATCACTACCATTGGCACAATAGGACATCCGGTGCGTTCCGCGATTTTAAAGCTGCCTTCTTTAAAAGGAAGGAGCCCTTTTTCCGGTTCCTGGTTCCGGGTGCCTTCCGGGTAGATGGTCATGGAGATGCCGTTTTTTACCTGGGAGATAGCGGCCTGGATGGTTTTTAATGCGTCCCTGGTATTGGAACGGTTGATGGAAAGGCAGTGCAGCATCCTCATCCAGGTGCCCAGGACGGGGACTTTGAAAACCCCTTCCTTTGAGATGTAGCCGGTGGGCCGGGGACACCGGGCATAAGTAACCACGATGTCAAAAAAGCTCTGATGGTTCCCCGCATAAAGGACAGCTTTGTCCGTTGGCACTTTTTCCTCTCCCAAGACCGTAAGCTGGACTCCAGCCAGTGCGGATACCACTTTCAGCGCCCATTGTACGATTTTTAAGGAGCTGCGGTCCGCTTTCTCCGGATCTTTGCGGGCGATGATCTTTTCCACCAGCATGATCGGAAGCGAGACGATTAAAAATAGGAAGACAAAAATTACTGTAATGATAGTCCGTAACATAATATTTCCTCGGCCAAATTATTTCGAAATTATGAATATGGATGCCATGCCGCAGCGGATTTTGTATCCAGCTTTCTGTCATGGACGGCAAAGCACCGGCAATGGGATATCCATGCTTCCATAGCAAAATCCATTATACAAGCCTGCAAAGTGCCGTGCAAGAATGCAATGAGGCATAGAGGGACAGACGCCGTATTCCAAATCATCCTTAAGGAAAGCCGCGCCATGAAAGATCGCGCTTTGCGTGAAGGCGGTTCCCTCCTTACGGTAAATAAGATGTAAAGTTATTTCAGAGAATCGAAACAATTTCCATCCTCTGCCGCCTTTGAGAAGGGAAATATGAAAAAAATACCAGAGCTTTTTTCCTTAATTCCAAATTTTTTCCGGGGAAAAGTGAAAAAAACCTCCTGAAAGGGTAGAAATGACAAGATGGATATGGTACTATACAGATTATAGAAATAAAAAATTGCATAAATTGTAATTAGTATGAAATATTTTTGAAACAAACGATGAGGATAAAGTTTGTTTCATCAAAATAAGAATAAGTTTTAAGGGAGGGTATCAATGAAGAAGCCAATCGTGGCAGCGGTAATGAGTGCGGTTATTGCGGTGGCTCCGGCTCAGGGGGTACTTGCTTCGACGACAAGCGAAAAGCTGGACGCGGCAAAATCACAGAAATCCCAGGCGGAGAGCAATCTTTCGTCTGCCCAGGGCGAACTTTCCAGCGTAGAAGATGAACTGGCAAACGTCATGATCGAGGTTAACCAGGTCACTGCTGACCTGGAAAGCAAGCAGGCAGACATTGACCAGGCACAGGATGAATTGGAACAGGCACAGGCACAGGAATCCCAGCAGGCGTCTGAAATGAGTTCCCGTATCCAGAATATGTACGAGAACAATGGTGAGACCATGCTGGCATCGATCCTGGAATCCAAGAGCCTGGGTGAGATGCTGAACAAAGTAGAATACATGTCCACAGTTTACAAATATGACAAGGACATGGTTAACCAGTACCAGGCAACCGTACAGGAAGTTTCCGACAAGAAAGCCCAGTACGAGAGCGAACTGGCTGATATGGAAGAGCTCCAGAGCGAATATCAGGCGAAGCAGCAGGAACTGGAAAATACCAAGGCTGAGATCGCAAGCCAGGTAGACAATTACGAAGAAGTCCTGGCAGCAGCTACCCAGCAGGTTTCCGCTTATGAAACCCAGCTGGCACAGGAACAGGAAGCAGCCGCACAGGCAGCTGCCCAGAAGGCAGCCCAGGAAGCGGCCGCTCAGCAGCAGGCACAGCAGGCAAGCACCGCTACAGCATCTACTTCTAACGGGGCAGCAGGCGTAGCAGCATCCATTGCTTCCGCCACTACCACTTCCGCAGCAAATACAGCTTCTACGGCAAGCACAGGGGCTACCCAGAGTACGGCTTCCAATACCGCTTCTACGACGAACACCGCAAGCAATACGGCATCTTCCACTACGAAGACAAGCACCACATCTACTACGAGCAATACGGCATCTACCAGTACGAAGACTTCTACTGCAAGCGCTTCTACAGGGACCAGCTCTTCCACGAGTTCCAGCTCCAGCAGCGTAGCAGCCATCGGATCCAGGACCGGCGTCAGCGGTTCTTCCATCGTTGCATATGCAGAATCCTTCGTTGGCGTCCTTCCGTATGTATACGGCGGCAGCAGCCTTTCCACTGGTGCAGACTGCTCCGGTTTCGTACAGCAGATTTACGCGGCTTATGGCGTCAGCCTTCCGCGTACCAGCTATGCAATGGAAGGTGTTGGTACAGCAGTCAGCGCTTCCCAGGCACAGCCGGGAGACCTGGTCGTATTTGATGGCCATGTTGGTATCTACGTTGGCGGTGGCATGATGGTACATGAGTCCAGCCCGACCAGGGGCTGCCTGGTATCCAGCGTTGCAAGCTCTGCAGCTTACCATGGCGGATGGGTTACCTACAGGAGAGTCCTGTAATTAAAAATGAATTCCAGCCGGGCAGGTTTTCCTGCCCGGTTTTTTTATGCCTGCATGGCAGTGCTGTTCCCTTTCAGAAAAGAGGTTGGGATTCCGCTTTGCCAGTCCACTTTCTGGTGCCAGGACTGTAGGGAGAGGGCAGGGCGGACGCGGGAAGCTCCGGGCCGCCAGGCTTTTATGCCAGGACTTCCTTGTAATCAGGCGAAAGTCCTTTTATAATTACTTTGTATTTTATTTGGATCAAAGGAGAGGTCTATGGAACATGAGAAGGTAGTCGTCATTGATTTTGGCGGCCAGTATAACCAGCTTGTTGCCCGGCGGGTCCGGGAAAACAATGTTTATTGCGAAATCTATTCCTACCGGACGCCTCTGGAGCAGATCCGGCAGATGGACCCGAAAGGGATCATCCTGACCGGCGGCCCCAACAGCGTCTACGAGCCGGGCGCGGCATCCGCTCCCAGGGAGCTGTTTGAAATGGGCATCCCGGTATTGGGGCTCTGCTACGGCGCCCAGCTGATGATGCATGTTTTAGGCGGCGAAGTCCTGCGCGCGCCGGAGAGGGAATACGGCAAGACCGAGATGGTGCTGGACCGTCCGGAGTCTCCGGTGTTTGACGGGGTGCCGGAAACATCCACCGTCTGGATGAGCCACAATGACTATATCAGCCGTCCGGCGGAAGGATTTGAAGTCATTTCTCATACCGCCAACTGCCCATACGCTGCCGTACAGGACCAGAAAGACAAGCTGTATGCCTTCCAGTTCCATCCGGAAGTGCTCCATACGGAATATGGCAAACAGATGCTGCGCAACTTCGTTATCGGCGTCTGCGGCTGCAAGGGCGACTGGAAGATGGAAGACTTCGCGAAGCGCACCATCGAAGAGATCCGTGAAAAGGTAGGAGATGGCAAAGCCCTCTGCGCCCTTTCCGGCGGTGTGGATTCTTCTGTTGCCGCAGTCCTTCTTTCCAAAGCCATCGGCAAGAACCTGACTTGCGTATTCGTAGACCACGGCCTCCTTAGAAAAGACGAAGGGGATCTGGTTTCCAAGGTATTCGGGCCGGAGGGTCCCTACGACCTTAATTTTGTCCGGGTAGACGCTTCCGATCGCTTCTTTAGCGATCTGAAGGGCGTTACGGAACCGGAAAAGAAGAGGAAGATCATCGGTGAGGATTTCATCCGCGTATTCGAGCAGGAAGCCAAGAAGATCGGCAAAGTAGATTACCTCGTGCAGGGCACGATTTATCCGGACGTAGTGGAAAGCGGCCTGGGCGGGGAATCTGCCACCATCAAGTCCCACCACAATGTCGGCGGCCTTCCTGACTATGTCGATTTCAAGGAGATCATCGAGCCGCTTCGTTATCTGTTCAAGGACGAAGTGCGCAAGGTCGGCCTGCATCTGGGAATCCCGGAAGAGCTTGTAATGCGCCAGCCGTTCCCGGGACCTGGCCTTGGCATCCGGATCATCGGGGAAGTAACCCCGGAGAAGGTGAAGATCGTACAGGATGCGGACGCTATCTACCGTGAGGAAATGGACAAAGCCGGCATGAACAAAGTGGCCAGCCAGTATTTCGCGGCCCTGACCAATATGCGTTCCGTAGGCGTCATGGGCGACGAACGGACCTATGACTATGCCGTTGCCCTCCGTGCAGTAAGCACGGTGGACTTCATGACCGCCGATGCCGTGGAGATCCCATATGAAGTATTAAAGACGGTGACCAACCGGATCGTAAACGAGGTCAACCATGTGAACCGCGTATTCTACGATATTACCAGCAAGCCGCCAGGAACGATTGAGTTTGAATAAATATTGAAAGTCCGGAAACCAGCATAAACACTGGGCTTCCGGACTTTTTCTATGTCTCGTGAGTACATTTTGAGTACACTT
>CADBRV010000029.1 GCA_902797185.1 uncultured Lachnospiraceae bacterium | reverse complement strand
TTTATTCTTCCGACTTCAGGTGCTTTTCCTTACATCTTTTATTCTTCCGACTTCAGGTGCTTTTCCTTACATCTTTTATTCTTCCGATTTCAGGTGTTCTTCCATGGCGCGGTTTTCTTCTTCCAGGTCCCTCTTTTCCGGATAATCCTCCGGATTATAAGAAGGCGGCTCGTCAGGGTAGACCTCACTTACTACGTCCGGATGGGAGCGCCCGGATGCTGCAGCCCGGCTGGAAGCTTCTTTATCAAAAGCCTGTCCCATGGCGGTATCCTGGGGCTTCTTCCGGATGCCATCTATTGGTTTAAACCGGCTGTTTTCCGGAGCCCCTTCTTTGGGACCGGATGCAGGGGCCTGGTAATTCGGGTGCGTTTTCTGCCCCAGGTAATATTCAAAATCCTTTTCATCTTCCTTACGCAGCTTCTGCATTTTCAGCCAGGCGAAAGATGCGAGGGCGGCAGCCCCGGCAAAAAAGAAAACGGCGCAGAGCGCATACATAAACGGTGGCAGGGCGTCATCCCCGCTGCGTATGGACTGGACGCAGCTGAAGCCGAAGAACGCAAGGAACAAGGCAATCAGGTAGCAGAGCTGGTAAATGGACCGGTAAGTACGTTTCATAATGTCCCTTCCTTATATATAGAATAAAAACAGCCTTCCCTGGCAGGCGGAACTTCCGCTCCGGATACAGGGCCTGCGCCATGTGGAAGAAAAACAGCTTCCATAAACGCAGCATGGATAAAGAGGGGGGATTTTTGAAAAAATGTCGAAAAAATATCCCTGTTGTTTCGATTATAGCAGAAATATGCCTGAAGTAATGTAAAATGGCGAGGAAAAAGGAAGCAGATGGCTGCCTGGAAAAAATGCAGCAACCGTACAAAGCAGTGGGAGTTGGAAAAGGTACTCATGGCAGGGCAGCCGGTTTGAAAAAATATCCATGGCATTGCAGCTATTTATAAAAAGGTATCTGGGACAGAACGTCGGGACGGGCCAGCGGCGCGTTCGCGAAACCCCTGAAAAACCGCCGGAAAATCAGCAAAAAGGGCTTGCAATCGCCATTCCTATCCGTTATAATATCCCTTGCTGTGGCATGATAGCTATGAAGCGTGAGGTTGCTGCCTGGAAATGGCAGGTTTTTCCGTGGAGCGAATGTCAAGTTAGGAAACTGGCGACAAGTCACTGTATCACAATTGTCTACAAAGTAGAAACAACGTGTGTGGATGTATAAGAAACACACGGAAGAGTGTACAGTCACCGCTTGTCGTACTCAAAGAAAGTGCGAATAAGGAGGCGACTTTTTTTATGGCAAGTCAGAAGGTGCGTATCACATTAAAGGCTTATGACCATGAGCTCATCGATGCATCTGCACAGAAGATCATCGAAACTGTCCGTAAGAATGGATCCGAGGTAAGCGGCCCGGTACCACTTCCTACCAAGAAGGAAGTAGTTACGATCCTGCGTGCCGTACACAAGTACAAGGATTCCAGGGAACAGTTTGAGCAGCGGACACATAAGAGGCTGATCGACGTTATCAACCCGTCCAAGAAGACGGTAGACGCCCTCAGAAGGATGGAAATGCCGGCCGGTGTTGACATCAAAGTAAAGAACCTGTGATCCGCGGTACACAGAAACTGCAGGCAAAAGAAGCAAACCAGGTAATTCTTCAACACAAACAGACAATCCTATCAGGCATGCAAACGCATCCTGTTCTAGGATGAACGCCCATGCGGCGTTCCGCTGTAGAAAACAGGAGGTAACAGAATTGAAGAAAGCGATTTTGGCAACGAAAGTCGGCATGACCCAGATTTTCGGCGAGGGCGGGGAACTGATCCCGGTCACTGTGCTGGAAGCCGGCCCTTGCGTAGTAACGCAGGTTAAGACGGTAGAAAATGACGGCTATAGCGCCGTTCAGGTCGGATTTGGCGACATCAAGGAAAAGATCGTCAATGTGGATGCTAACGGAAAGAAAGAAGTTTACAACCGTCACGGTGCAACCAAGCCGCAGATGGGGCACTTCAAAAAAGCCGGCGTAGGCGCAAAGCGTTATGTAGGCGAGTTCCGTTTCGATAATGCAGAAGATTACCATCTGGCAGATGAAATCAAAGTTGATATCTTCGCCGATGGAGACAAAATAGATGCGACGGCAATCTCCAAGGGCAAAGGCTTCCAGGGTGCCATCAAGCGCCACGGACAGTCCAGAGGACCGATGGCCCATGGTTCCAAATACCATCGCCACGCTGGTTCCAATGGTTCCTGCTCCACGCCGAGCAAGGTGTTCAAGGGCAAGAGGATGGCCGGCCACATGGGCGGCGTCAGGGTTACAGTTCAGAACCTTGAAGTTGTCCGCGTAGATGCAGAGAACAATCTGCTTCTGGTAAAGGGAGCTGTTCCCGGACCGAAGAAATCTTTAGTCACGATCAGGGAATCTGTAAAGGCGTGAGCCTTTCAGGAAGGAGGACATACAGATGGCTAACGTATCTGTTTATAATATGGAAGGCAAGGAAGTCGGCACCATGGAGCTTAATGACTCCGTGTTCGGCGCAGAAGTAAATGAACACCTTCTGCACATGGCAGTCGTACAGTACCTTGCTGACAATCGTCAGGGCACGCAGAAAGCAAAGACCCGCAGCGAAGTCCGCGGCGGCGGCCGTAAGCCCTGGAGGCAGAAAGGGACCGGCCACGCAAGGCAGGGTTCTATCCGCGCACCGCAGTGGAAAGGCGGCGGCATGGTATTCGCCCCGGTTCCGAGGGATTATTCCTTCAAGATGAACCGCAAAGAGAAACAGGCTGCTATGCGTTCCGCACTGAGCGCAAAAGTAAGCGAAGGCAAGTTCATCGTTTTAGATGACCTTTCCTTGGATGAGATCAAGACCAAGGCTGCAAAGGCAGTCCTGGACAACCTGAAAGTAAACAAAGCCATCGTCCTGATGGACAGGCTGGACAGGAACGTGATCCTCTCCGTAAAGAACCTGCCGGACGTTAACATGGCTTACATCAATGTCACAGAGAATGGCGTAAACTCCAACATCAATGTTTACGACATCCTGAAAAACGACACCATTGTTACGACAAAGGCAGCTGTAGAATTCCTTCAGGAGGTGTATGCATAATGGCAACCATCGAATACTACGACGTTATCCTCAAACCGGTGGTAACGGAAAAAAGCATGAATGCAATGGCAGAAAAGAAATACACTTTCCTGGTACATCCGGAAGCCAACAAGACCATGATCAAAAAAGCAGTCGAGAAAATGTTCGACGGCGTCAAGGTCCAGAGGGTAAGCACCATGAACTGCGTTGGAAAGAACAAACGCAGGGGCATGATTTCCGGCAAGACCGCTAAGACCAAAAAAGCGATCGTTACCCTGACTCCGGAAAGCAAGGAGATCGAACTGTTCTCCGGAATGTAATGCACCGGAGGCTACCTGCCAGGCAGGCATTAAGCACACGGAAAAAGTGCGATAAGAAACCATGCGGCATAGCCGCTTAACCACGAAAGGAGATTCAAATGGGAATCAAGTCATATAAACCATATACCCCGTCGAGAAGGAATATGACCGGTTCTGATTTTTCCGAAATCACCAAGAAGGAGCCGGAAAAGACCCTTCTTGCACCGCTGAAGAAATCAGCAGGCCGGAATAACCAGGGCAAGATCACGGTAAGGCACCACGGCGGTGGGAACAGAAGGAAATACAGGATCATCGACTTCAAGAGGAACACCAAGGACGGCATGGAAGCTACCGTGAAAGGCATTGAGTACGATCCGAACAGGACCGCAAACATCGCCCTCCTGGTTTACGCGGATGGCAGCAAATCCTACATCCTGGCTCCTGCAGGACTGACCGACGGCATGAAAGTCATGAGCGGCCCGCAGGCTGAAGTGAGGCTTGGCAACTGCCTCCCACTGGAAAACATCCCGGTTGGTACCCAGGTACACAACATCGAGCTGCAGCCGGGCAAGGGCGGACAGATGGTCCGTTCCGCAGGCACCGCAGCACAGCTGATGGCGAAAGAAGGAAAATATGCAACCCTCCGTCTTCCGTCCGGAGAGATGAGGATGGTCCCGATTGCCTGCCGCGCAACCGTAGGCGTAATCGGCAATGGCGACCAGAACCTGATCAACATCGGCAAGGCAGGACGTAAGCGCCACATGGGCATCCGCCCGACCGTCCGTGGTTCCGTTATGAACCCGAACGACCATCCACATGGTGGTGGAGAAGGCAAGGCTCCGGTTGGACGTCCGGGACCGAGTACTCCGTGGGGCAAGCCTGCTCTTGGACTTAAGACGCGTAACAAACATAAACAGTCAAACAAGCTGATCGTAAGAAGACGCGACGGAAGAGCGATTAAATAAGGAGGTAGGACCAAATGGCACGTTCACTGAAAAAAGGACCTTTCGCAGACGAGAGCCTGCTGAAGAAAGTGGAAGCTATGAACGCTTCCGGAGATAAATCCGTTATCAAGACCTGGTCACGCCGTTCCACCATTTTCCCGTCTTTCGTCGGACATACGTTCGCTGTACATGACGGCAGGAGGCACGTCCCGGTTTACGTTACAGAAGACATGGTTGGGCATAAGCTTGGCGAGTTCGTCCAGACCAGGACTTTCCGCGGCCATGGCAAGGACGAGAAAAAAGGCAGCGTAAGGTAAGGAGGACCTTGAAATGGCATTAGGACATAGATCACAGATCAAACGAGAAAGAAATGCACAGAAAGATACAAGACCTTCTGCAAAATTATCTTACGCCAGGATGTCGGTGCAGAAAGCCTGCTTTGTTCTGGATGCAATCCGTGGAAAAGACGTACAGACCGCGCTTGCGATCGTAACGTACAATCCCCGTTATGCATCTTCCGTTATTGAAAAGCTGCTGCGTTCCGCTATTGCAAACGCAGAGAACAATAACGGCATGAATGCGGAAAACCTTTACGTAGAAGAATGCTACGCAAACAAGGGACCGACCATGAAACGTATTAAAGCCAGGGCACAGGGCAGGGCTTACCGTATTGAAAAACGCATGAGCCACATCACCATCGTGCTGAACGAGAGATAAGGAGGTACTGGAACAGATGGGACAGAAAGTTAATCCACATGGCCTCAGAGTCGGTGTCATTAAAGACTGGGACAGCAGATGGTATGCTGAGGGAAAAGACTTTGCAGACAACCTGGTGGAAGATTACAACATCAGGAAATTCCTGAAGCAGAAATTATATAATGCCGGCGTATCCGAGATTTCCATCGAAAGGACCGCTGACAGGATCAAAGTCATCCTCTTTACCGCAAAGCCGGGCGTTGTCATCGGCAAGGGCGGCGCAGAAATCGAAAAGGTCAGGAAAGAGCTGGAAAAGATGACCGGCAAAAAGACCTTGGTTGACATTAAAGAAATCAAAAGGCCGGACAGAGATGCCCAGCTTGTTGCAGAAAATATCGCTCAGCAGCTGGAAGCCCGTGTTTCCTTCCGCCGTGCTATGAAGTCCTGCATGAGGAGGACCATGAAGTCCGGTGTACAGGGTATCAAAGCAAGCGTTTCCGGACGTCTTGGCGGTGCCGACATGGCCCGTACCGAGTTCTACAGCGAAGGCACGATCCCGCTTCAGACACTGCGTGCAGACATTGACTATGGTTTTGCAGAAGCAGACACCACCTACGGAAAAGTAGGCGTCAAGGTTTGGATCTACAAAGGCGAAGTACTTCCTGAAAAAAAAGGAAAGAAGGAAGGGAGCGATAAATAATGTTAATGCCGAAGAGAGTAAAGCACCGCAAACAGTTCCGTGGCTCCATGGCCGGTAAACTGACACGCGGTACGAAAGTTACCAATGGTGAATACGGGCTGGTTGCCCTCGAGCCCAGCTGGATCAAATCCAACCAGATCGAGGCAGCCCGAATCGCTATGACAAGATATATGAAGCGTGGCGGAAAAGTATGGATCAAGCTTTTCCCGGACAAGCCGATTACCCACAAGCCTCTTGAAGTTCGAATGGGTAAAGGTAAAGGTGCCGTTGAGTACTGGGTTGCCGTTGTAAAACCGGGCCGCGTGATGTTTGAAGTAGCAGGTGTTCCGGAAGAAACTGCCCGCGAAGCACTGCGTCTGGCTATGCATAAGCTGCCGATCAAGTGCAAAATCGTTTCCAGAGAAGAGTTAGAAGGCGGTGAAGCATAATGAAAAAGACAGCATACATCGAAGAATTAAAAGGTAAGAGCGCTGAACAGCTGAATGAGACTTTGGTTGCTGCCAAGAAGGAACTTTTCAACCTGAGATTTCAGAATGCAACCAACCAGCTCGACAATACGGGTCGGATTCGTGAAGTCCGCAGAAATATCGCCAGGATTCAGACCGTGCTCAATGCGAAACGCGCAGAGTAATTTCAGGAAGGAGACACTGCTGTGGAGGAAAGAAATTTAAGAAAGACCCGTACTGGCAGAGTGGTAAGCAATAAGATGGACAAGACCATCGTCGTTGCGGTAGAAGACAACGTAAAGCACCCGCTGTACGGCAAAGTCGTGAAAAAGACTTATAAACTGAAAGCTCATGACGAGAAAAATGAATGCAATATCGGCGATACTGTCCGTGTAATGGAGACCAGGCCGCTTTCCAAGGATAAGAGATGGCGCCTTGTAAGTATCATCGAGAGGGCTAAATAATAAGGAGGCACCGGTATGATTCAGCAGGAAACAAGACTTAAGGTTGCCGACAACACAGGTGCCAAGGAAATCCTTTGCATTCGCGTACAGGGCGGTTCAACCAGAAGATATGCAAGTATTGGAGACGTCATTACTGCGTCTGTTAAAGATGCAACGCCGGGCGGCGTTGTAAAGAAAGGCGATGTAGTCAAGGCCGTTGTAGTACGTACCGTTAAGGGCGTACGCAGGAAAGACGGTTCCTACATCCGTTTCGATGAGAACGCAGCCGTCATCATCAAAGACGATAATACTCCGCGTGGAACCCGTATTTTCGGACCGGTCGCAAGAGAGCTCCGTGACAAACAGTTCATGAGGATCGTCTCCCTGGCACCGGAAGTATTATAGGAGGTACCGGCAAATGTTAAAGATCAAAAAGGGCGATACCGTACGGGTGATCGCCGGAAAAGATAAAGATAAAGAGGGTAAAGTCATCTCCGTAGACGCAAAGAAGGGCAAAGTCCTTGTAGAAGGCGTCAACATGGTGACCAAGCATACCAAGCCGAGCATGCAGAACCAGGAAGGCGGCATCGTCCGCCAGGAAGGCCCCATCGATATCTCCAACGTGATGTATCTGAAAGACGGCGTGCCGACCAGGATCGGTTTTAAAATGGATGGCGACAAGAAAGTCCGCTATGCCAAAAAAACCGGCGACGTGATTGACTGATAAGGGAGGTTCGGTAAAGTGAGCAGACTTAAGGATACATATCAGAACGAAATCATGGATGCGATGAAGAAAAAGTTCGGCTATACCAACGATATGCAGGTACCGAAGCTTGAGAAAGTCGTCATCAACATGGCTGTCGGGGAAGCAAAGGAAAACGCCAAAGTGCTTGATTCCGCAATGGCAGACCTTGCGATCATCTCCGGACAGCAGCCGGTCATTACAAAGGCGAAAAAATCCATCGCAAACTTCAAGCTGAGGGAAGGACAGCCGATCGGCTGCAAAGTAACCCTCCGCGGTGACAGGATGTATGATTTCATGGACCGCCTCATCAACCTGGCTCTTCCTCGTGTAAGGGACTTCCGTGGAATTAACCCGAACGCATTTGACGGACGTGGCAACTATGCCCTGGGCATTAAAGAGCAGCTGATTTTCCCGGAAATCGAGTTCGATAAGATCGACAAAGTCCGTGGAATGGACGTGATCGTTGTTACGACAGCTAATACCGACGAAGAAGCACGTGAGCTTCTTACGCTGTTCGGCATGCCGTTCCGCAAATAAGGAGGAAATCTGATAATGGCTAAAACATCAATGAAAATAAAGCAGCAGCGCAAGCCGAAATATTCCACTAGGGCATATAACCGCTGCAGAATCTGCGGACGTCCTCACGGTTACCTGAGCAAGTACGGCATCTGCCGTATCTGCTTCCGCGAGCTGGCCTACAAAGGACAGATCCCGGGCGTTAAGAAAGCAAGCTGGTAAGGAGGAGGCATTACTATGACGACAAACGATCCGATTGCAGATATGCTGACAAGAATCCGCAACGCAAATATCGCAAAACACGATACGGTGGATGTACCGTCTTCCAAGATGAAGCTTGCCATCGCCGGCATCCTTGTTGACGAAGGGTATATCGAGAAATACGATCTTGTGGATAACGGCAATTTTAAAGACATCCGCATTACTTTGAAATATGGCAAAGACAAAAACGACAGGATCATCTCCGGAATTAAGAGGATCTCTAAACCGGGCCTGCGTGTCTATGCCGGCAAAGATGAAATCCCGAAGGTATTGGGAGGACTGGGTATCGCCATCCTGTCTACCAACCAGGGCGTCATCACGGACAAAGAAGCACGGCAGAAAGGTGTCGGCGGAGAAGTCCTTGCATTTGTATGGTAAGGAATAAGGAACACGAGGAGGCTGCACAGGTAAGGAAAAGCAGCCGCAACAGTATTCAGGAGGTACGGGCATGTCACGTATAGGAAGAATGCCAATCGCAATTCCGGACGGCGTAACCGTTAAAATTGCAGAAAATAATCGGGTGACGGTAACGGGTCCGAAAGGAACGCTTGAGAGAGTTCTCCCGTCAGAGCTTACGATCAAAGAGGAGGACGGCCAGGTCGTTGTTTCCAGACCGAATGATTTGAAGAAAACGAAATCTCTCCACGGGCTGACCAGGACGCTGATCAACAACATGGTGATCGGTGTTACCAAGGGCTATTCCAAAGTACTCGAGATCAATGGTGTCGGCTTCCGTGCCCAGAAAAAGGGCGACGAGCTGACCATGTACCTGGGCTTTTCCCATCCGGTAGTTATGAAGGACCCGGAAGGCGTGGAAGCAAAGGTAGACGGCAACAAGATTACCGTTGAAGGCATCGACAAAGAAAAAGTCGGCCAGTACGCTGCAGAGATTCGCGATAAGAAGAGGCCGGAGCCATACAAGGGCAAGGGTATCAAGTACGAGAACGAAGTAATCAGACGGAAAGTCGGCAAGGCCGGTAAGAAATAAAGAAGGGAGCCACGTAAGATGATAAAGAAAGCATCAAGAACCGAAATTCGGGAGAAAAAACATAAAAGAATGCGTTATCATATTGCCGGGACTTCTGAGAGGCCAAGACTTTCAGTTTATCGCAGCAATAACCACATTTATGCACAGATTATCGATGACACGGTTGGAAAGACCCTTGTCAGCGCATCTACCCTGGAGAAATCCGCTAGGGAAGAGCTGGCTAAGACCGATAATGTAGATGCTGCCTCTTATGTAGGAACGACTGTAGCAAAGAGGGCGCTGGAAGCCGGAATCACCGAAGTCGTATTCGACCGCGGCGGTTTCCTGTACCACGGAAAAATCCAGGCACTGGCAGACGCAGCCAGAGAAGCAGGCCTTAAGTTCTGATAAATAGGAGGATTAGGAACATATGAAACGAGAAATTATTGATCCCAGCTCCCTGGAACTGGAGGACAAGGTCGTATCCATCAAGCGCGTTACCAAGGTTGTAAAAGGCGGACGTAACATGCGCTTTACGGCACTGGTTGTTGTCGGCGACGGAAACGGCCATGTCGGCGCAGGGCTTGGCAAGGCTGCTGAAATCCCGGAAGCCATCCGCAAGGGCAGGGAAGATGCCAGCAAGCACCTGATCAACGTAAAGCTGGATGAAAATGGCAGTATCTCCCATGATACAACCGGAAAATACACTGGCGCTTCTGTCCTTCTGAAGAAGGCTCCGGATGGTACTGGCGTTATCGCCGGCGGCCCGGCACGTAATGTCTGCGAAATGGCCGGCATTAAGAATATCCGTACGAAGTCCCTTGGATCCAACAACAAGCAGAACGTCGTACTGGCTACCATCGAAGCGCTGAAAAAGCTGAAATCTCCGGAAGAAGTGGCAGCACTTCGCGGAAAATCCGTAGAAGATATTCTGAAATAGGAGGCGAAAGCAGATGGCTACATTAAAGATTACGCTTACGAAATCCCTGATCGGGCAGAAGCCGGTCAATGTAAAGACCGCCCGCGCCCTGGGGCTTACGAAAATCGGCAAGACTGTAGAACAGAAAGACAACCCTGCTATCCGCGGCATGCTGCAGAGAGTAAGGCACATGGTAAAGGTGGAAGAGGTCCAGTAAGGAGGTGCCACAATGGGAATTAATTTATCCAATTTGAAACCAGCCGAAGGCGCCAAATCCTACGACAGGTTTAGGAAAGGCCGTGGACACGGTTCAGGAAACGGCAAGACTGCCGGCAAGGGACAAAAAGGACAGAAAGCCAGGAGCGGCGGCGCACCAAGGCCGGGCTTCGAAGGCGGCCAGATGCCTCTTTACAGAAGGCTCCCGAAACGCGGCTTTACAAATATCAATTCAAAACAGATCGTTGTCGTTAACGTTTCCGCACTGGAGCGTTTTGATGACGGCGCTACTGTTACAGTAGAGACCTTGGTAGAATCCGGGCTGGTAAAGAACCCCCGCGACGGTGTCAAGATCCTGGGCAAGGGCGAACTTACCAAAAAGCTGAACGTCCAGGCTAACGCATTTTCCGAAAGTGCGAAAAAGAAGATTGAAGAGCTTGGTGGAAAAGCAGAGGTAATCTAATGTTCGAAACCCTTCGAAATGTGTTTAAGGTAGAAGACCTTCGCAAGCGGATTTTCTTTACCTTCCTGATGCTGATTGTGATCCGGATCGGCTCCCAGCTGCCGGTGCCCGGGGTGGACAGGGATGTGTTCACCCAGTGGTTCTCCGGCCAGTCTACGGACGCCTTTAACTTTTTTAACTCCATCACAGGCGGCTCCTTTGAGCAGATGTCTGTATTCGCGTTAAATATCACGCCTTACATCACAGCATCTATCATTATGCAGCTTCTGACCATTGCCATCCCGGCACTGGAAGAGATGCATAAGGACGGTGAAGAAGGACGCAAGAAGATCATCGCCATTACGCGTTATACCACAATCGGGCTTTCCGTAATTGAAGGCGCGGCATTGGCAATCGGCTTTGGAAGAAGCGGCTACCTGACCAAATTCAATGCGATTTATGTCATTGCGGTCATCGCGATCCTGACGGCAGGTTCTGCCATCCTGATGTGGATCGGCGAGCAGATTACGGAGTACGGCGTTGGCAATGGTATTTCCATCGTCCTGACCATCAACATCATTTCGAGGATCCCGAACGACCTGGCTTCCCTTTGGAACCAGTTCGTGGTAGGAAAGAACTTCGGCCGTGGTGCCGTGGCAGTGCTTATCATTGCAGGCATCATCCTTTTGACCGTCGTGCTGGTCGTTTTCCTCCAGGATGCGACCCGCAAGATCCCGGTACAGTATTCCAGGAAGATCCAGGGACGCAAACAGGTAGGCGGGCAGACCACCTACATCCCTCTTCGTGTCAATACGGCCGGCGTTATCCCGGTTATCTTTGCACAATCCTTGATGCAGACACCGGTTATCATTGCTACTTTGGCAGGTAAGACCGGCGGCACCGGGTTCTGGGGCAAAGTACTTACTTTGCTTTCCCAGTCGAATTGGTGTGATCCCCAGAAGCCGATCTATTCACTGGGGCTTATCCTTTACCTGCTGCTCATCGTTGCGTTTGCTTATTTCTATACTTCCATTACATTTAACCCGTTGGAAGTGGCGGACAATATGAAGAAGCAGGGCGGCTTTATCCCGGGCATCCGTCCAGGAAAGCCTACCAGTGATTATTTGGAGTCAATCCTGAACAAGATCATCTTCATCGGCGCGGTAGGGCTGTCTATCGTATCCGTGATCCCGATCTTTTTCAATGGCATTTTCGGGGCAAGCGTTTCCTTCGGTGGTACTTCGATCATCATCATCGTCGGCGTCATCATTGAGACAGTAAAGCAGATTGAATCCCGTATGGTTACCCGCCATTACAAGAAGGGATTCCTCGGAGAATAAATAGAATGACAAGAAAAGCCATGCCACGATCCGTCAGGAACAAGCCATTTGCGGTTCCTGCGCAGGCATGGCCTTTCGTCTTGTTAAAAAACGTAAATTCAAAGTGGTGGGCCATGCCAATAAAATACGCATCACATGTGCGGGCATGGCTGCTTTCTCACTCATCGGGTGAGGAATTGTATAGGAAGGGCTAGAGTATGAAGATCATTATGCTGGGCGCTCCAGGAGCCGGAAAAGGCACACAGGCAAAGCTGATTTCTGAAAAATACGGCATCCCCCATATCTCCACCGGAGATATTTTCCGCGCCAATATTAAAAACGATACCGAACTTGGGAAGAAAGCGAAAGTCTATATGGACAAAGGCGAGCTGGTCCCGGACGAACTGACCTGTGAATTGGTTGTAGACAGGATTGCACAGGATGACTGTAAAAAGGGCTTTATCCTGGACGGCTTCCCAAGGACCATTCCCCAGGCAGACGCTCTGAAAGAAGCGTTGCAGCAGAGGGGTGAGGCCATGGACTTTGCCATCGACATTGACGTGCCGGATGATTTCATCATCAACCGCATGGGCGGCCGCAGGGCATGTCCGAACTGCGGGGCTACCTACCATATCGTCAATATCCCGCCGAAGAAGGAAGGCCTCTGCGATGTCTGCGGAAGCCCGCTGGTCCTTCGTGATGATGACCAGCCGGAAACGGTAAAGAAGAGGCTGGATGTTTACCACGCACAGACGGAGCCTTTGATCGATTATTATAAGAAGGAAGGCATCCTCAGGAAAGTCGATGGCACCCAGGAAATGGAACAGGTATTTGCAGCCATCACCTCCGTGCTGGGAGAATAAACCCATGGGCCTTGTATTGGCATATTCCCTTTCCGGGCATGATAAAGGCACCCTTTATGTCGTAGTGGGGCGCAAAGAGGGCAGATACCTTCTGGCAGATGGGAAAGGAAAAACCGTGTCATCCCCAAAGGAGAAAAACAGCCGGCACGTCCAGCTGGTAAAGAAGGTCCCTCCTTCCCTGGAAATCCTTTGGGGACAAGGGCCTGTTTCAGATGAGACGGTAAAGCGGGCCCTGAAGCTTTATCAAAAAGAAGCAGGCAGTAATAAAGCAGACAGTAACAATTCACAGAACATGATTTCAGATTAAAAAAGGAGTAAGTACATGTCGAAATCAGATGCAATTGAGGTAGAGGGCGTAGTAGTAGAGAAGCTGCCAAATGCCATGTTCAAAGTAGAGCTGGAAAACGGGCTCCAGGTACTGGCACATATCAGCGGCAAGCTTCGAATGAACTATATCCGTATTCTGCCGGGCGACAAAGTGACGATGGAAATGTCTCCCTACGATCTGACCAAGGGAAGGATCATCTGGAGGGATAAATAATCCAGAAAAAGTCCTTGCACAGGCAGGGTATCTGTGATAGTATGTCAAATGGACACTTTTGAGAAGCAGGTGTTTTGCGCGCTTTTTTAGGAGCGCGAAACACGCGGAAACAGAATGGGAAAGGAGGACCAAAATGAAGGTTCGTTCATCTGTCAAACCGATTTGCGAAAAATGCAAAGTGATCAAAAGGAAGGGCAGCGTACGTGTAATCTGCGTAAACCCGAAGCACAAACAGAGGCAGGGCTGATCCTGTAGTCGTCATTTATTCTGTTTTGTGAAGGGCATTAGCTTGTCCAAGGGGCAGGAGGCTGCTCCGCATGCAGCATTTGCTGTAATTATTTTAGCGGCTGCCCATAATGCGTACTCGCCATACGATATTATGGGATTTTATAACCACGGCACGGCCGTGGCATTTGCCGGTTACATACCGAGCCGGCACGGAATTATCGAAAACAGGATTGTAAACGGAGGTTTAACACACATGGCTCGTATTGCAGGTGTTGATTTACCAAGAGAAAAACGTGTCGAGATCGGGCTGACCTACATTTACGGCATCGGCAGGCCAAGCGCCGACCGTATTCTGAAAGAAGCGAATGTAGATCCGAATACCCGCTGCAAGGATCTGACCGATGAAGAAGTAAAGCGTATCAGCGCTGTCATCGATGAAAGCCAGATGGTAGAAGGCGATCTTCGCAGGGAAGTTGCCATGAATATCAAGAGGCTGCAGGAAATCGGATGCTATCGTGGAATTCGTCACAGGAGAGGGCTTCCTGTCCGCGGCCAGAAGACGAAGACCAATGCCAGGACCCGTAAGGGACCGAAGAGGACGGTAGCAAATAAGAAGAAATAATTAACTGGTACATTCGTTAGAAAGCAGGTTAGTAATGGCTAAGAGCGTTAAAAAAGTTGTTAAAAAGCGTGTAAAGAAAAACGTTGAACACGGCCAGGCTCACATTCAGTCCTCGTTCAATAATACGATTGTAACGCTGACTGATGCACAGGGTAACGCATTATCCTGGGCTAGTGCCGGTGGACTGGGCTTCAGGGGCTCCAGGAAATCTACCCCGTATGCGGCCCAGATGGCAGCAGAAACAGCAGCAAAGGCAGCCATGGTGCATGGCCTTAAGTCCGTTGATGTCAAAGTCAAAGGACCGGGTTCAGGCAGGGAAGCTGCTATCCGTGCGCTGTCCGCAAGCGGGATCCAGGTAACCAGTATCGAAGATGTTACCCCGGTTCCACATAACGGATGCCGTCCGCCGAAGCGCAGAAGAGTTTAATTAGGAGGTGTGAGCACAATGGCAGTGAATAGAGTCCCGGTATTGAAAAGATGCAGGTCTCTCGGCCTGGAACCGGCTGTTCTGGGATATGACAAGAAGTCCCGCAGGCAGCTTCAGAGGTCCGGACGTAAGATGAGTGAATATGGCACCCAGCTTAGAGAGAAGCAGAAAGCAAAATTCATCTACGGCGTTACCGAAAAGCCGTTCCACAATTATTATGAAAAAGCAAACCAGATGCGCGGCATGACTGGTGAGAACCTGATGGTCCTCCTGGAATCCCGTCTGGATAACGTAGTATTCCGCCTTGGCTTTGCACGTACCCGCAGGGAAGCAAGGCAGATCGTAGACCACAAGAACATCATGGTCAACGGCAAGAAGATCAATATCCCGTCCTACAGGGTAAAAGCCGGAGATGTTATCGAAGTAACCGAGAAGAATAAATCTTCCCAGAGGTTCAAAGATATTGCAGAAGCAACCACCGGCAGGCTTGTACCGGAATGGCTTGACAGCGACCTGGAAAACTTCAAGGGTACCGTCAAGGCTCTCCCGATCAGGGAACAGATCGATGTCCCGGTAGACGAGATGCTTATCGTCGAGCTGTATTCTAAGTAATCCCTGCTGTAGTCGCAGAAAACCCGGTACGCAGATCTGAAAAGGAGGACACAGCGTGTTCGATTTTGAGAAACCGAATATTGATATTGAAGAGATATCAGATGACAATAAATATGGCAGATTTGTCGTTGAACCGCTTGAGAGAGGCTATGGTATCACTTTGGGGAACTCCCTGAGGAGGATCATGCTCTCATCTCTGCCGGGTGCCGCAGTCAGCCAGGTTAAGATCGACGGAGTTCTTCATGAATTCAGCTCGATCCCGGGCGTGAAAGAAGACGTTACCGAGATCATCATGAACATCAAGGAACTGGCCATCAAGAATGACAGCCAGGATGAGGAACCGAAGAAAGCGTACATCGACGTAGAAGGCGACCATGTGGTAACCGGCGCCGATATCCAGACCGATCAGGATATCACGATTGTGAACCCTGACCTGGTTATCGCCCATTTAAATGGCTCTGACGCCAGGCTGAGCATGGAACTGACGATTACAAGCGGCAGAGGCTTCGTTTCCGCAGAAAAGAACAAGGATCCGGACCTCCCCATCGGCATTATTTCGGTGGATTCCATTTATACGCCGGTAAAGCGTGTCAACATGAATGTGGAAAACACCCGTGTCGGCCAGGTAACCGATTATGACAAGCTTACGCTGGACATCTGGACCAACGGGACGATTGCTCCGGATGAAGCAGTCAGCCTGGCTGCCAAGGTCCTCAGCGAGCATCTGAACCTGTTCATCAACCTGTCTGAAAATGCCAAGACCGCAGAGATTATGACTAAGCCGGAAGAGAATGGCCCGAAACAGGCAATGCAGATGAGCATCGATGAGCTGGAATTGTCCGTCCGTTCCTTCAACTGCTTGAAGAGGGCTAACATCAATACGGTAGAAGAACTCTGCAGCAAGACTCCGGAAGACATGATGAAAGTCCGCAACCTGGGACGCAAGTCCCTGGAAGAGGTATTGGAAAAGCTCAAAGAACTCGGCCTTTCCTTAAATACCAGCAAAGAGTAAGGCGGCCTCCTGTTGAAGCGGGTCCCTCCTTACGATAAGAAATAACCATCTGCTGCGGGAGGTCGTGGCAGGTGTGTGATTTCCTGTATACAGCAGGATATATACAAACGCCGGCCGGTAAGTCCAGAAGCGTGCGGCCGACTTCACCCAGTGGTTGATAATATGCATTGGGCTTGTAAGACCAAAGAGCGATGCCTGATGTTCCACAAAAGGAGAAAAAATAATGGGAAAATACAGAAAACTTGGTAAAACCTCTCCCCAGAGGAAAGCCCTGCTTCGTAACCAGACCACAGCACTGCTCCTCAATGGCAAAATTGTGACCACGGAAGCACGTGCCAAGGAAGTCCGCAAGATGGTTGAGCCCCTCGTCGCTATGGCTGTCCGCGAAATGGATCACTATGACACCGTAAAGAAGACGGTCAAAGTTGCCCGCAAGGACGCGGATGGCAAGAGGATCAAGGAAGTTGTAGATGGCAAGAGGGTTGCTGTTTATGACGAGCAGGAAAGGGAAGTCAAGAAAGACCGCCCAAGCCGCCTGCACGCAAAACGCCAGATGCGCAAGATCCTTTATCCGGTAACTGACGTACCTGCAGAAGGCAAGGGACGTAAGAGGAATACCAAGAAGATCGACCTGGTTGACAAGCTTTTCGATGAATATGCACCGAAGTATGCAGACCGCCAGGGCGGATATACCCGTATCATCAAGATCGGGCCAAGGAAGGGCGACGCTGCTATGGAAGTTGTCCTGGAAATGGTTTAATCCTCTCCTAGCACAATCCGAATAGATATCGAAACCGCTGTCAGAATGGAAACATTCTGGCAGCGTTTTTTTTGGCCTTTTTTGGAAACAGGGGAGTTTTGCGCATAAAAAGCAAGTGGCTGTTTTAAGGCATCCCCATGCCGCTTTTTGCTTTTTCTGCAAAAAATACTGTTCAGGAAGGAAAGGCTTTGCTTTGGTTATACGTCTTGCAAGCCCAAAAACTGTGCAACATAACGAAAAACATGGTCTATTATCCGCGAAATATACGCAATATGCCGTTTGGGCATTCCTTCATAACGGCTTTTCATTTTACATAGCCTGTTTTCGGGACTTAAGATGAATCTAGAAAAGAAAAGGCGTTCTTTTATGCCGGAAAGAGATACGACAGAATTCCGCAAGGTGCATCGGATGCAGGAAACAGAAAGCATTTGAGGGGGATAAGATGCAAGGCTTATGGCACTCGGAATTTTCAGAAGGATTTGTCAAAAGGGAGGAACCGATATGGCAGAAGGACAGAATTGTGTAGTTGATTTACGGGAAATGGGAGACCGTTACGGCCTTAAGATGCGTGACGTTGTAAAGGACGGGAAAGTCATTATGAGGGACCATGCCTGGACTCCTGAAGCGCTGCGCAAGGCAGTAAAAGAGGTGGAAGAAAAGGCAAAAGGCTACGAAATTATCGAGCTTAGGGGACATGTTCCGAACTGGGTAGTAGCTGCTTTGGCTTATGCAGCACACCCGGCAACCGCTTATTTTGAAATTGGCCCGAAAGGCATGTACCACCTGACCGCTACCCCGTTCCCGATTGATGCCAAAGAGCCGACGGCCGGCTATCATTTTGACGTGAAAGAAGACGGGGACTTTGTCTATGTACAGGCTTTGACAGATAACCCGCATGGAGATGCCCATGGATTTGACATGTCCAAATTTGATGAGATGACCATGCCGGTAATCCCGGCCGGGAAAAACGTCCTGCTAAGCGGTGAAACGGTAAACCCTGTGGCGGTTTCCATGGTGCTGGCTTACGCGGAAATTTCCAATTCCGTATCCATCCGTTTCCACCAGGAGCCTGGCTATTTCTGCAGCGTGTCACATGACCCGAAGATTGAGATCGGCCATATGTTCCCGACAAATGATTAAATACCTTAAGGGATAGGGCTGCAGTGCCTGATTTGGATCTGTCCTGATTTGAAGCAGATATTACAAATTCCAGACCTGCCTGCAGCGTGCCGCCCTGAGGAGAGGATCCTCCCGCTGGCGCGGGTCGCTCCTTGCGAAAGATAGGAAATGGAAAAGACAAAGGGGGTAAAAAATGGACCAGGACGTAGTTCTTGAAATAAAGCATCTCCGGACCTGCTTTTACAGCAATGGAAAAGAGCTCAGGGCCGTGGATGACTTGTCCTATAAGGTGCACAGAGGGGAATGTGTAGCCATTATCGGCGAGTCCGGTTCCGGAAAAACCGTCAGCGCCCTTTCGATCCTGCGGTTGATTTCATATCCGCCGGGATTGGTCATGGGCGGGCAGGTCCTGTATAACGGGAAAAACCTGCTGGAAATGAGTGATGAAGAGTACCGGAAAATCAGGGGAAAGGATATCAGCATGATTTTCCAGGAGCCTTCGGCAGCATTAAACCCGGTTATGACAATAGGCGACCAGATCACCGAAAATATCATGCTCCATTCCGATGCCACAAAAGAAGAGGCATGGGAGCGGGCAAAAGGGCTTTTGGAAGAAGTAGGGATCCCGAACGCGGCGGAACGGTTAAAACAGTACCCGTTCGAATTTTCCGGTGGCATGCAGCAGAGGGCGATGATTGCCATGGCCATCAGCTGTGACCCGGACGTACTGATCGCGGATGAGCCCACCACGGCATTGGACGTAACCGTCCAGGCGCAGGTGCTGGAATGCTTAAACAGGCTGCGCCGGGACCACAATATGGCTCTGATCATCATTACCCATAACCTGGGCATTGTAGCCAGGTATGCGGATTCCGTAAAGATCATGTACGGTGGCAAGATCGTAGAGGATGGCAGTGTC
Source organism: uncultured Lachnospiraceae bacterium (assembly GCA_902797185.1). Classification (GTDB taxonomy): domain Bacteria; phylum Bacillota; class Clostridia; order Lachnospirales; family Lachnospiraceae; genus RUG14243. Next base: position 21,153 of record CADBRV010000029.1, on the reverse strand, counting down.
AATGATGTCTTCCTCCAGCCGGCACATCCATACACCCTGGGGCTGATCCGTGCTGTGCCAAGGCTGGATTTGCCCAGAAGCCATGGGCTGCAGACTATAAACGGCGAGCCGCCAGATATGTCGAAGATCAAGCCGAACTGCTGCGCGTTCCATTTCCGCTGTAAATATGCGGATGAAAAGTGCAGGAACCAAAGACCGCTTCTGGAGCAGGTTGGCGAAGGCCATTACTGCGCATGCTTCCATAAGGAAGAGCTGGATAAAGAACGGGAGGAGGTGCTTTCAGATGGCGCAGAAGCTTAATTTCCTTGAGATGCCGGGCGCCCCGGAGCGTCCCTTGGATAACGTCCTGGAGCCGGATGACATCATGTATGTGGATGACCTGAAAATGCATTTCCCGGTGACCAAAGGCCTTATGAAGCGGACCGTCGGCGTGGTAAAAGCTGTGGACGGGGTTACCTTCCATGTAAAGAGAGGGCAGACCCTGGGGATCGTAGGGGAATCCGGTTCCGGAAAATCCACGATTGGCAACTGCCTTTTGAAAAACATTATCCCGACTTCCGGGAATATTTATTACGAAGGCAACAATATGAAGGATATCAGCACCCATGCGCTGCAGAGGATGCGTAAGGACCTGCAGATGATCACCCAGGACCCCTTCGCGTCCCTGGACCCTCGTAAAAATATCATGCAGATTGTATCGGAAGGCCTTAGGATCCACAAGATGTTTTCCAACAAGGAAGAGATGGATGACCTGGTGGTGAGGCAGCTGGAAATGGTGGGCATCAACCCGGACTTCCGTTTCCGTTATCCCCATGAATTTTCCGGCGGCCAGAGGCAGAGGATTTCCATTGCCAGGGCGCTGGCGCTGCAGCCGAAATTCATCGTCTGTGACGAAGTGGTATCTGCACTGGATGTTTCGATCCAGGCGCAGATCGTGAACCTGATGATGAAGCTGCAGGAAAACATGAACCTGACATATGTCTTTATCGGGCATGACCTTTCCGTCGTCCGTTATATTTCCAACCAGGTAGCTGTTTTATATCTGGGGAAAATCATGGAGCTGACCAGTTCGGACGAACTCTACGACCATCCACTCCATCCTTATACAAAGGCGCTGATTTCGGCCGCCCCGATCCCGAACCCCATTGTGGACAGGAAGAGGGAAAGGATCCTTTTGAAAGGCGAAATCCCGTCCCCCATCAACCCGCCGAAGGGCTGCAATTTCTGTACCAGGTGCCCCTATGCGGACCAGAGGTGCAGGGAGGAAGAGCCGGAAATGGTGGATGTGGGGAGCAACCACCTGGTAGCCTGCCATAAAGTTTCAGGAAAGTAGGAGGAGAAAGAATGGGTTCTTATGTAGTAAAACGAGTCCTGCTGCTGATTCCTACCATCCTTTTGGTCTGCGTGATCACCTTCGCCCTGATGCGTTTGATCCCGATGGACGCGGTAGCGACGCTGCAGCAGAAATTGACAGCAAACGGGCAGTACGTCAGTGAAGAGTATGTCCGCCAGATGCTGGGGCTGGACAAGCCGGCCGTACAGCAGTTTTTCATCTGGCTGGCAAATGTGCTCCGCGGCGACCTGGGTACTTCTTATTTTGACCATATTTCCGTAAATACCATTATCGCAAAGAAGCTCCCGGTTACCATCGAGCTTGGGATTTTGTCCCTGGTGATTACAAACTGCATTTCCATCCCGCTGGGGCTGCACTGCGCGTCCAAGCAGGATTCCGTTTCCGATTATGCAATCCGTGTCATCAGCACGATTTTTATCGCTGTACCGGTTTTCTGGGTTGCTACTTTGGTTCTGATTTATCCGAATATCTGGTGGGGTTATGCGCCCAGGGTAGATTATGTATCCCTGTTCCAAAACCCGATCGCGAACCTGGGCATGATGCTTCCGCCGGCGATTATTTCCGCTTTAGGACAGGCAGGCATCCAGATGAGGACCATCCGTACCATGACACTGGAAGTCATGCGGCAGGATTATATACGGACCGCCTGGGCAAAAGGCGTGCCGGAGAAACGGGTGCTGCGGAAATACGCTTTCCGTAATGCCATGATCCCCATCGTCACCATGATCGGCGGTTCCGTGGCCATGATGATCGGCGGCAACGTCATCATGGAAAACATCTTTAACATCCCGGGGATCGGGCAGGCGCTGGTAAGCGCGCTGAACGCCAGGGATTACCCAATCGTGGAAGGATGCGTATTGGTGCTGTCACTGTTTGTCATGCTGATCAACCTTGTTGTAGATATTTCCTACAAATGGATTGACCCGCGGGTTACTTTGGAATAAGGAGGCGGCATCATGGGAAAAAAGAAACGTCCCGGTAAAAATGAACATAAAGACAGCTTTTTAAAAGACCTGTTAAAGAAAAAGCCATTAGGCTTTGTGGGGATGTGCATCCTGTTTGCCTTCCTCTTTATCGCCATCTTTGCGGACCAGCTGGCGCCCTACCCCATGGTGGGCGGCGTCATGCAGACCAGCATCCTGGACAAGCTCCAGGATCCCTCCGCGGCACATGCCTTGGGGACAGACAACCTGGGCAGGGATGTGCTTTCCTACCTGATTTACGGCGCGAGGACCTCGGCCATCCTGGGTATCTGCTGTACGCTTCTGAGCGTGGCCATTTCGGTCATCATCGGTACCCTGTCCGCTGTCATCGGCGGGTGGTTTGACCTGATCGTCCAGCGTATCGTGGATGCGTTCCAGTGCATCCCCGGCATGCTGATTATGCTGATTTTGATGAGCATGATGGGGAACGGCATCCCGCAGATGATCTTCTGTATGTCCGTACCGGGTGGCATCACCGGTTCCCGTATGATGCGGTCCGCGGCCATTTCCGTCAAGGATTCCGGCTATGTGCGGAACAGCTACCTTTTGGGGGCTGGCAACCTCTGGAAGACGTTCCAGCATGTCATCCCGAATATCCTGCCGCTCATCATTACCAACGCGGCAACTTCCCTGGGCGGTATCATCCTGATGGAGGCTTCCTTGAACTTCCTGGGATTTGGTGTTGATCCCGGTACCCCGTCCTGGGGCTATATGATTACCAACCAGGGCAAAGCCAATATGTACATCATGCCGATGCTGGCCGTATATCCTGGTATCTGCATCGCGCTGATGGTATTCGGTGCCACGATGTTCGGCGATGCCGTCCGTGACCTGATGGACCCGAGGCTGAAAGGTGGCGTTGGTACTTATAACGCAGACAAACTGAAGAAGATCCAGGCCAAGATGGCCGTCAAATTCCCGTACCATACGGCAGAAGAGGAGTCTGTGCAGGAACAGGCGTCTTAATGCCGAGGGGCTGGCACAGACATGCCAGATAAGCTTTATCTCTTTTTCTAACTTTTTATTTCATGTCATCGCCCTTTCGGGCGATGACGCAGGCCACGCCTTCGCACGGAGTGCGAATCATCATGGCGTGGCTCTCCGAAAAAAATGTCATCGCCTTTTCGGGCGGTGGCATTTTTTATATGGAAAAGTGGATAGAGAAGGTGGATTATCATAAAAATAGTGCACAAAGTTGTCAATCAGGACGATATAATTGTTTGTTATCGATAGCCATGTGATTTATCTTATAAATAGATTAATACAATTAATGAATTACAGGTGCGACAAGGTCACAGAGAAAGAGGGGTAGCTTTATGGACTTGTACCAGCTGGATTGTTTTCGTACCGTTGCGCGGATGGAGCATATCAGCAATGCCGCGGTGGTGCTGCATATTACGCAGCCGGCGCTGAGCAAGATCATTTCCAGGGTGGAAGATTATGCGGGTGCGCCGCTTTTTGACCGGGTGAAGGGGAAAATCCGGTTAAACGAGTCGGGGAAGGTGTTCCTGGGCACGCTGGATGAAATGTTTGACTTGCTGGATAAATCCAAACGGCAGGTATCGGAGCTGAACACGGTGGACCATAACAAGATCCGCCTGGCTTCTTCCTGCGACAGCATTTTATTCATGCTGGCGGAGCGCTTTTTCAGCGAGCATCCGGACATCCGCATGTGGTATTCGGTGCTGCCGCTGGAAAAGATCCAGGAAGGCTTTATGCGGGGAGCGCTGGATTTTGCGCTGACGACATATCCGATCCAGGAAAAGGGCATCGAATGGGAACCTATCTGCAGCGAGGAAATCCTGATGCTGTGTGGGGACACGTCGCCTTTTTATGGGAAAAAAATGGTTTCTTTCCCGCAGCTGCAAGGGACAGAAATAATGTGTGAAACGCAAGGGGAGATCCGCAGCAAAATTTTCAGCTGCTGTGAGATGGCAGGCTATTCGCCCAATGTCATGTTGGAGAGCGCGGTAGGGTCCACCATGGGGTTTGCCACCGGCCTGAAGCGGGCGGTGGCGTTTGTGCCGGCCCACCGTGTCATGCAGATGATGCAGGCGCATAAAGGCGAGAGGCACCATAAAGACGGGGTGAAAATCTCTGCCTCCCGCCTGCAGATGCCAAGCTGTTCCTGGGTCATCGGCCTGGCAAAGCCCGCTGAAACGGAAATGAATGACAACTGCCAGTACTTTTATGATTTGGTAAGAGAATACTTCTCCAGCCTCAGCGTACAGATGGATGAATTCATGAAGAGCTATTTTAAGGGGACATTTTAACCGGAAAGAACGATAAATGGCTTGCCGGCCTATATAGAGCCGGAAAATGCAGGAGGGACCGCAAGGCAGCCGCCTACATCCGGTACTGGGAAAAAAGCAAAATAGACAACGGAGATAGCAGCCGGAATAGATCATATAGCAAATATGCTGTAAATCACAGAAAGCCGCCAGATGCTTTTGAGCATTCTGACGGCTTTTTCTCATTCCTTATCGAATATAGCTCCATGCCGATTCTCAATTTCACAAAACAGGCACCGGTTTTTAAAATAAAAGTAAATTTTGAGAGGTCTCATTTTTTATCTGCCCTGCGGGGCGAAGCATCCGATCCGGCAGGGGATGGCCGGGCGGGAAAAGAGAAAAGGAGGAAAAAAGATGAGAAAGGTGAAAAAAGCGTTGTCTGTGCTATTAGCGCTGGCGATGGCAGGCACGATGGTGGCCGGCTGTGGTTCGGGAGGGGCAAAAGCAGGCGCTGCTTCCGGAACCGCTTCCGGTACCAGCTCCGGGAGCGCATCCGGAACGGCTTCTACAGTAGACCTGGGCGGTTCCACGCTGCCTACCAGCTGGGGCGACCCGGTGTATGGCGGGAATATTACCGTTTATTCCAACGGCGACATCGATGCTTACTTTGACCCGGCGATTGGCGATACGGTAGGCTGGGACCTGTTCCTGGAAGGGCTTTGGACCTATGACCCGGATTCCGGCTATGACGTACAGGGCGATAACGTGCCGGCAGATGCATTGAAAGGCCAGCTGGCAAAATCCTGGACAGTAGACGAGGATGCCAAGACCCTGACCGTCACGCTGCGGGATGACGTGCATTTCTGCAAGCTGGATGACAAATACGATTATTACGGCGGACGTCTTTTGACCGCCAACGATGTAAAGTGGAGCTATGACCGCCTCTGCGGTACCGGCAGTGGTTTTACGGAGCCGATGAAGACCGAGGCAAACTGGGCACACAACCTGTCCATGCTGGAATCCGTAGACGCTCCGGATGATACCACTGTTGTCTTCCATCTGACCAGCGGCGACGAAGTAACAGTTGCTAATTTCATGACCCAGTTCGTCAAGATCGGCGGTCCGGAATGGGATAACCTGACAGATGACCAGAAGACGGATTACCATTACGCCTGCGGCACCGGCCCGTTCTATATCAAAGACTTTGAAGCAGGCCAGAAAGTCGTATTGGCAAAGAATGACAATTACTATGACACAGACGCGGATGGCAACCAGCTTCCTTACCTGGATACCATTACCTGCCTGTATATCGCGGATTCGACCAACATCGTAACCCAGTTCACCTCTGGCAAGCTGGACATCTTCGGTTCCGAGCGTGCCAACCTGGTCAACGATTCTGAGGCACAGCAGATTGCCCAGTCCGGCAGTGATTACTATGTACAAAGCCTTTACAGCGCAAACCCGGAATACCTGGCAATGAAGTGCAACCAGGAACCGTTCAATGATATCCGTGTCCGCGAGGCACTGCAGCTGGCAATCCCGATGAGCGAGATCCATACCAAATACCTGAACCTGGCCGGTGACGTGCAGCTTTCCGGCTTGTGGAACCCGAATACCACGGAATGGTCCAGCGTAGATGACTGGGACCAGGACCTTCTGGATTCCTACAGCTATGATCCGGATAAGGCAAAAGAGCTCCTGAAGGAAGCTGGATATCCGGACGGATTTGAATTTACCGTAGTGACCTGCCCGGACAATGATACCGACCTTTGGACGCTGGCACAGGAATACTGGGCACAGATTGGCGTCACCATGGATATTGAAAGCGTTTCCAACTTTATGGAAGCCAAGACCATCGGTACTTCTTCCGGTGATGCAAGGGATACCGCATCCTCTGGAGCAGGCGCCTGCGGAAGTATCACTGCAGCAGTCAACCAGACCGTAGATGGCGGCTGGGCAGCATCCATCTGGAATGGGGACGATACCTATAATGACATGGTAGACCAGCTCCAGTCCGCAACGACCTTGGATGAACAGACAGAAATCGCCAAGAAGATGGACCAGTATTATGCAGAGCAGCACTGGACCGTCAACCTGACTGGCATGCGCTGCCTGAACACTTATGTCAGCAGCAGGGTGGCAGGCATCCCGGACAACGTGGACCTGTTCTGCGGCAAGATCATTCCTGAGCTCTACACCCATATGTGGGCTACCGATGGCGGAGGATCTGTCCCTGACACGGTAGACACCGAGAGCGAGTAACAGGCTCGTCCAACCAAGCAACGATTTACAAAGTTTTTTCCCGGAACCAGCTGAAAAGCTGGTTCCGGTTGGAAGGGGAGAAAATATGGCAGTGGCATGGTTATTCCGGGCGTTCTTCCTGTTTGTAGCCGCCTGCATCGCCGTTTACCTGGCAAAAGGCATCCGCAACCTGGCGCAGAAGGAAGAAACAGCACCCGCCGTGGTCCAGAAAAAATGGAGCGAATTTTTTCCTTACAGCACCGGCATCCAGAGGAAAGACCGGAAGGAGTACAAGGTTGCCTTTTTCTTCCCGAAGGATCAAAAGCATCTGGCTTTCCAGGTGAGGGAGGAGATGTACCAGAAGCTGGATGTGGGCATGGGTGGAATGCTGAGGCATAGAGGGGAAATCCTGGTTTCCTTTGACACCGCTTGTGCAAGGGAAAACACCGATGCAAGGGATACCGCCTGCGCCGGGGAAGAGGAAAGCGGCATCGTGGCAGATTAGCCATTGATGCTGGAGCAAGATTTGCAGAAATGAAAAACATCCCGGAACAATCGGGGAAATCGTTTCGAATAGCACCCGGAATGAATGCTTTTCCATAAAAGTGCAGAAAGTGCTTCCGGATTCCCTGCAGAAACCGCGGGAAAAAGGATCTGGATAATAGGATGAAGATTTCAAAAGAAAGGACAAGAGCATGGACAGAAGGCTTAATTCAGAGCAGCTCCTGGACAAATGGGAGAAGCGCCGCGCGATCCAGAACCTGATGGTGAAATTTTTCTCACAGGATTACCTGCTTCGCCGGGAAAAAGACATGTACAAAAATTACTGGTCCAAGGCGGATGATGTCTGCCTGGCAGTAAATGATGGCGCGTACAAAGGGAAAGATGCCGTAAAGGGCTACTACAAAGCTATTGAGGAGAGGACAAAATTAGAAAGCAGCCTGATCCAGAAAAAATATCCCACCAGGCTGGGTGACAAGACGCCGGAAGAAGTTTACGGCGCGGGCATCATGGATATGAAAGCCCTGACAGCCCCGGTGGTGGAAATTGCCGGCGACAACCAGACAGCAAAAGGCATCTGGACCATCCATGGCATGAACACGAAGCTGACGCCCGGCGGGCAGGTCAGCGACTGGGAAAGAGGATACGTGGCAGCAGACTTTGTCTGGGAAGGGGATACCTGGAAAGTTTGGCACCTTTTGTATGTACAGGACCTGGACCATGCGTCCGGATACAGCTGGGAAGAGCCGGAACCGGTTTTCCCGGAGGACCCGGTTTATGCCCCGGTAAAGGAATTCCATTTCCCGGAGCCGAATGTAAAGAAAACCGTTTTTGAAAAATACCGTGCGGACCGGCCGCTGCAGGCACCACCTGCTTACCCGGAACCATATGAGACTTTTTCAGAAACCTTCAGTTATGGAATGTAAGGAGGCAGGACCATGGGAAAACAGTATTATACCGATGACGAGCTGGTAGAACGCCTCTGGGATTATGAAGATGTAAAGCAGCTCATGGCAAAGCATTTTTACTGCTATGCAGGCGATGAGCGCCGCAAGGAATTGAACGACCTCTGGGTGCGCCTCCCGCAGAACCGCCGCACGGCTTCTTTGGGAGTCAACACCGGTTTTTATACGGGCATGGAAGATATTTCCAATTACTATGTGGTACAGCTCAGCGACCTTCGCTATTCGCAGCTGAAACCCTTCTGTGACGCGGACCCTTCTCTGGATTATGGGAAAAACAACCTGGGACGGGGTATTTTAAATAACAGCGCTGTTTATTCCCCGCTGCTCCATATCGCGGAGGATGGGAAAACCGCCAGGTATATGTGCTACATCCAGGGCGCCCGTGCCGTAGGGCACGCAGATGGCTCCGCGGACTGCCGTTTCATGTTCGGCCTGGTTTACGCAGACCTGATGAAGGAGCAGGGGGAGTGGAAGATCTGGCATCTGATCATCACCAATGACCATGCCATCCCGGCAGGAAAAGATTATGGCGATTATCCGGAATGGAAAGACAGCTTTGGAACCACCGGGCAGAACGGCCCACTGCGGGTACACCACGATCCAAACAACAGCTATACGGAAGAAGAGCTGGGCACGCCTACGGTACAGCGTACCGTTTACGACCCCTTCTTCGGCTGGGAGCACCTTTACGAGGATATGCCGCATCCGTATTACACCCTCAACCCGCTGCATGATTACGGTCCGGAGGGAGACTTTGGCATGCCTTACTATGAACGTGAGAGGAGGAATGTATAATGGGGCTTTCATTTAAGGAGCGCCTGCACCAGGCACTGGGCGTGCAGGAAATCGAACGCTTGAAAATCTACCATGCCTATGTCCATTCCGTATCTTATGAAAGGGAAGAGTTCGACAAGATCTGGTTCAAAGGGGAAAATTCCACCTGGACCCATTGGTTCGGTATGATGCAGGGCTTTGAAATGATCTATTACAACCACACCATGGGCGAGGGACACATGGGCGTGCTGGATACCTATGAAAAGGCAGATACAGACGAATTCCCATCCTTCCGTGGCGGGGATGTACGTTCTGTAGGTTCCAGCGGCCTCCATGGGCTGACAGAGTGCTACATCGAGATGGCAAAGGACGGCAAGAGCGGACGGCTCTGGGCTATGACAGCCGGCGTCATGATGGATACGCTGGGGCATCCGAAAGTAAGAGGAGAAAAAGGACCCTATGCCAAATTCGGCGAGGCATCCTGGGAATACTACGGCGCTGACTTTGTTTACGTAGACGGCGAATGGAAGTATATCCATGAAAGCGTAGTGCCGGTATTCCACAACCGTTATGACGGGGAAAACATGGGGCAGAGGCAGTATAAAGTGACCGATGACAATCCGGAACATACCCTTTGGAGGGGCATCCCCTGCCGTGTCGGGGTCAAAGGCCCGCTGGCACAGATGTATGACGTATACCAGCCGGTACAGCACCTGCTGCAGGAATGCCCGGAGCCCTATGACCATCTGGATGATGAGCACAGCTACAGCCCGGGACATAATGAATTAAAGTGAAAGCGCGCGAGGCGTAAATGAAATGGAGAGGCATGCCATCCGAATGCGCACTTCGTGCGCGGGCATAGCCTGCTTCATCACCTTTTGGGTGATGAAATATTCGAAAAGTCTGTTTTTCGGACAGAAAGGAGCAGCGCGTGGCACTTGGTTTTAAAGAAAGGCTGCACCAGGCTCTGGGCGTACAGGAGATCGAACGTTTAAAGGTCTATCATGCCTATGTCCATTCGGTATCTTATGAAAGGGAAGAATTCGACAAGATCTGGTTCAAAGGGGAAAATTCCACCTGGACCCACAACTTCGGCATGATGCAGGGGTTTAAGCAGATTTATTACAACCACACCATGGGCGAGGGACATATGGGCGTGCTGGACACTTATGAAAAAGCGGATACAGACGAATTCCCTTCCTTCCGTGGCGGGGATGTACGTTCCGTAGGTTCCAGCGGCCTCCATGGGCTCACCGAATGCGATATCGAGATGGCAAAGGACGGAAAGAGCGGACGTCTCTGGGCGCTGACAGCCGGTGTCATGATGGACACGCTGGGGCATCCCAAAGTGCGGGGACAGAAGGAGCCTTATGCCCATACAGGTGCGGCTTCCTGGGAATATTATGGAGCGGATTTTGTTTTCGTGGATGGCGAATGGAAATATATCCATGAGAGCGTGGTACCGGTGTTTGGGCAGCCTTTTGACGGGTTTAATATCGGACATAAGCTTTACCAGGACAGCGATGATGACCCTGCCCACACCCAGTGGAGAGGGATACCCTGCCAGGTAACGGTGAAAGGGCCGTTAAGCGAGCGGTATGACGTGCACCAGGTTGTGCAGCACCTGCTGCAGGAATGCCCGGAGCCCTATGACCATCTGGATGATGAGCACAGCTACAGCCCGGGACATAATGAATTGAAGTAATCAATGTCATCGCCCGCAGGGCGATGACGCAGGCCGCGCCTGCGCACGAAATGTGCACTACGATGGCGTGGCCACCATGTTTATCTATCCTCATGCATCTGGCATATTGTTTTCTGCCTGCCCTCCGGAGCGAGTAAAAGGGCAGGAAAAAATGCCGGAAGGCATGTCTATAACAATCTACCCCCAATCTGCCTATTCATGATGCCGCCTGTAAAATGGCGGGACAGCCCATGCAAATAATGGGAACTCTATTTACAGCATGGATTCTCATGAAGGACAGGAAAAAAGCTGGTCTTTGCGACCAGCCTTTTTTCGCTTTTTTCTAATTTGTTTAAACAGTTCCCACTTCTCTGGGAAAGGGGCATGTGAAAACGCGCCAATTGCATCGAGAGAGCCAGTTGCCACCTGCCTGGGAAGGAACAGGCATCTCTTGATGAGACATCACGCATGCCTGTCAGTTTCCGCTAACCTGGGAAAGGGTGAACGTAAATTCCGTGCCCACATTTTCGGTACTGATGACGCTGATATTTTCCCCATGGGCGGAGATGATTTCCTTTACAATGGCAAGGCCAAGGCCGGAGCCCTTCTTATCCCGCCCTCTGGATTGGTCGGTTTTGTAGAACCGCTCCCAGATCCTGCCTAAGGAATCCTTGGGAATGCCGATGCCGTTGTCCCTTACCGAGACATAAAGCTTCCCGTTCCGTTCTGTGGTCTCCACAGTTACTACGGAATCATTGCGGCTGAATTTGATGGCGTTGTCGATCAGGTTGTACAGCACCTGCTGGATCTTGTCCTTGTCGGCATGCACAATCATGGTCTCGCCCGTGAGGATCAGGTCAATGGTCAGGCCCTTCTGTTTTCCGACCCCTTCGAAAGAAAGGGCAGTCTGGCGGATGACGCTGTTGATGTCAAAATCCGTCTGGTCCAGGATCATGCTGCCCCCTGCGAACTTGTTCAGGTCCAGGATGTTCTGGGTCAGCTTGTCCAGCCTCTGGGTCTCGAAAATCACGATTTTGAGGTATTTATCCTGTAGTTCCGGCGGGATCGTGCCATCCAGTATTGCATTTACATAGCCCTGGATCGAAGTAAGGGGCGAGCGGAAGTCATGGGAAATGTTGGAAATGAATTTCCGCTGGTCATCCTCCAAGGTATTCAGCTCCTGCCCCATGGAGTTGATGGAAACGCACATCTGTCCCAGCGTGGAAGAAGTGCTGCGCACCTTCAGCCGGCTGCCAAAATCATGGTTGGCATACTGTTTCGTGGTGCGGCGGATCACTTCCAGCCGGTGGTCCACAAAAACCAGGTGGAACACCAGGATTACAAAAGCCAGCGCCATGGTGGCGATAAAGACCTTGTATACGATATTAATGTAGCGGTCCACCGAAGAATTTAACTTTGTCACAGGCTTGTGGATGGCGATATAGCCCCGCACTTTGTAAGAAACCGTGATAGGCGAGAGTACGTTCAGCTGGTCTGAACGGAAGGTGCCATAAAAAGTGCCGATCTGGTAATAGGAACCGGATTCCTGTGTCGGGTTGAAATCGGAAATGATGGTCATTTCCTCCGTATCCCCGGAAAAGCCTTTTTCGCTGTCCGCCAGGATTTTCCCGGTGGGGCTGATCACCTGGATATCCGCGTCCAGGTAATCGGAAAAAGCGCTGATCTGGGTATAAAGCTCCTTCAATGTCGTTTCATTGTTATAAAAACGGGAGGCATAGGAGGTAGCGATATTGTTGGCCTCTTTGTACAGGCTCCTTGCCTCGGAATGGGTCACCGCCTCTTTTACCAGGGAATTCCCATAAAAGAACACGACGAAAAAGCTTGCCGCGCAGAACAGGAAATAGATAAAAATGCTTTTCAGGTACGGTTTCAGGTTCATCCGTCTACCTCAAATTTATAACCGATCCCCCAGACGGTGGCAATTTTCCAATGGGGGCTGTCCCCCAGTTTTTCACGGATCCGCTTTACATGCACGTCCACGGTACGGGTGTCGCCGGCATACTCGTAGCCCCAGATGTGGTCCAGGAGCTGCTCCCGGGTAAATACCTGGTCCGGGGAAGATGCCAGGAAATACAAAAGCTCGATTTCCTTGGGCGGCATCATCAAAGGTTCCCCTTTGTATAATACGGAATAATTGTCCAGGTTGATGACCAGGTCCGGATAGGAAACGGTGTGTGCCGGCGCGTCTTCCTCCTTGGAATCGTCTGAGTAGCGGCGCAGCACGGCCTTGACCCTGGCGACCAGCTCCTTGTTGTCAAAGGGCTTTACCATAAAGTCATCTGCCCCAAGTTCCAGTCCAAGCACTTTGTCAAAGACTTCCCCTTTTGCAGAAAGCATGATGATAGGGGTCTTGGACTGGGTGCGGATCTGGCGGCAGACCTGGTAGCCGTCAATGCCCGGCAGCATCAGGTCCAGGATCACCAGGTTGGGGCGGAAGGATTCGAATTCCTTCAGTGCGGACTCTCCATCATAAACCATGCGGGTTTCATAGCATTCCTTGGCAAGGTAGAGGGAAATCAGTTCCGCGATATTGGTATCATCATCTACGATGAGGATTTTCTGTTTCTGGGTTGCCATACACATACTCCCTTTTTCATATATTATCCGGGTTATCCGGACCGGGTTTATCCGTCAGGGATGGTTCCTTTCAACTCGTCGTGATTGAACCGGACTGGCTGAATCTGTCCATCTTGTCCCTTTGTTTATCCTGGTTTGAATTTCCTGGCCGGTCAAATTTATTTATTCCCGGAATCGTTATTTATCCTGGTCAAATTCGGCGATGGTGACGCCGCTGTCCCCTTCGCCATATTCGCCATTATGAAAAGACTTTATATATGGCAGGGACTTCAAATGCTGCTGGACGGCCTTGCGCAGGACGCCGGAGCCCTTTCCGTGTACGATGCGGACAGAGGAAAGGTTGGCCAGGTAGGCGTCATCCAGGTATTTATCCAGTTCGGCAATGGCGTCATCGCTGTTTTTGCCGATCAGGACGATTTCCGGGGAAACGCTGTAGGACTTCGCCATACGGACGCTGGACCCGCCGGAACGGTAAGAGGAAGATTTTTTCCCGGTCCCATAGGAGGGCTCCTTTTCCTTTACCATTTCCAGGTCGTTGATATTGACCCGGGAAGTCATGATCCCCATGCGCACCACCAGGTTGCCCCGTTTGTCCGGCAGGGTATGCACGGTACCCATTACATTCAAGGACAGCACCTTGACGGAATCCCCGATTTTGAGCTTCTTGGGATCCGGATGCTTGACGGAAGCGGCGATGGCTTTCTTTTCCTTTTTCACGGCGGAGCTGTTGCGGTCGATCTTATTACGCAGCTTGGTCCGTTCTTTTTCCAGCTTCTTTACCGCGTCCGGAGAAGAACCGTATTTGTTGATGTAACGGATGGACTCGTCGGCCTGTTTTTTGGCTGCCTGCAGGATCTGGGCGGCCTCTTCCCGGGCCTGGTTCAGGATCTTGTCCCGGTCGCTGGTATTTTTGTCCAGCTTCTCCTGGAGCTTCCCACTCATTTCCCTTGCACGGCGGTTCAGCAGCTGGGTCTGGGCTTCCATATCTTCCAGCTTCTTCTGCCTGGCCTGCAGGTCTGCCACCATGTCCTCGAAACGCAGGTCCTCTTCGGAAAGCCTGGCCTTGGCGTCCTGGATGATGTCCTTGTCCAGCCCAAGCTTCTGGGAGATGGCAAAGGCGTTGGACTTGCCGGGAATGCCAATCAAAAGCCGGTAGGTGGGGCTTAAGGTTTCCACGTCAAATTCGCAGGAAGCGTTTTCCACGCCGTCTGTGGAAAGGGCATAAACCTTCAGCTCGCTGTAGTGGGTCGTGGCCATGGTGGTTACTTTCCGCTGGTGCAGCCTGGCCAGGATGGAAACGGCCAGGGCGGCGCCCTCCGCGGGGTCCGTACCGGCGCATAACTCATCGAAGAGCACCAGGGTGTTCCGGTCTGCACGCTGCAGGATAAAGACGATGTTGGTCATATGGGAGGAGAACGTACTCAGGTTCTGCTCTATGCTCTGCTCATCCCCGATATCCGCGTAGACTTCCTGGAAAATAGAAAGCTCGGACTGTTCCCCGGCGGGGATATGCAGCCCTGCCTGCCCCATCAGGGTAAGGAGCCCGGTGGTCTTTAAGGAAACGGTCTTGCCACCGGTGTTCGGGCCGGTGACGATCAGCTGGTCGTAATCGGTGCCCAGGGGCAGGTTGATGGGAACCACTTTTTTCGGGTCCAGCAGAGGATGCCGGGCCTGCTTTAAATTGATCCGGTGCTCCTGGTTAAAATGGGGCCTGGTAGCGCGCATGTCGGATGCCAAAGCAGCCTTTGCAAAGACAAAGTCCAGGTAAACCAGGGACTTCTGGTCTGCCAGCAAGGTGCCGATGTACCCTGATGCCATTTCGCTGAGCTTTGCCAGGATTTTTTCTATTTCCTCCTGCTCCTGCAGTGTCAGCTCGGTCAGATGGTTGCCCAGCTGCACGACGGATGCCGGCTCGATAAAGAGGGTGGACCCGGTGGAGGACTGGTCCAGGACGATGCCCGGCACCTGGGAGCGGTATTCGGCACGGATGGGCAGGCAGTAGTGGTCGCCCCGCATGGTGATCACGTGGTCCTGCAGGATGTTCTGCATGGAAGAACGGTTCAGGAGGGCGTTCATCTGCCCGCGGATCCGTTCCCCCATCTGGCCGATTTCACCGCGGATTTTCCGGAGCGCCGGCGAAGCATCATCCGCGATTTCATCTTCGGAAAGGATGCAGCGGCCGATTTCGTCCGAAAGAGCCTTTACCGGGTCCAGGGAAGTAAAATACCCGGACAAGGAATCCCAGATATTATCCCCGTGCTGGTCTTTCCCATAAGCAACCGCCCTGCCCGCCAGAAGCAGTACGCCCCGCACCTGCAGGAGTTCTGCCGCGGAAAGGGAAGCGCCCGCTTCCAGCCGTTTCATGGAAGAGGACAGGTCCTTCGTGCCTCCAAAAGACATGCGCCCGCAGCGCACGATCCGGGCAAACGCATCCGCCGTCTGCTGCTGGGCAGACTCGATTTTTTCCAGGTCCGTCATGGGACGCAGGGAATGGCACAGTTTTTTCCCGTCTTCGGAGTCCGCGTGGGCGCAGAGCCGGTCAATAATTTTATCAAATTCCAGAGTTTTAAATACCTTCTTATTCATAATACTTATTCTACCTTTTAGCACCCGTTTTTAAAAGTGATTTTCTGCATCTGCGTGCGAAAGCCCCATGTATCTGTGTCCGGAAGTCCGATATGCCTGCCTGGAAGGCCCGCGTATCTGCCCGGAAAGGCCTTGTACCTGTCACGAAAGATCCATGTATCTGCCCCGGAAGGCCGATTTTTATTTACTTTAGGCAAATAAATGTTAAGATGTTATTAAGAGTGCCCAGGCGTCCTGGATTTCAGCCGGGAAATGCCATGCTGGCAGATGTACTTTTCGGAGTTTTCCAGATGCCCGGACGTTTTCTTGAAGCATGGATGGAGAGTAAGGCATGCCCAATGACAAGGAAGAAAAAAAAGAGCCCGGATCCCAGGAGCCTGGAGGCAGGACACCTGGACCCCAGGCATCCGGTCCGGATACTTCCGGTTCCCAGAGGACTGGTTCTGCAGTGCCTGGTTCCGGTGGGCCTGGCGGGAAAGAGGATTCCGGCTTTATCCGGCAGCGGACAAAGCCAAAGCCCCTGAGCAAGCGCAGGGCGTTATTTTATGTCATCGTTGCGTTTGCCGCCGGGATTGCGTTTGCGCTGGGAGTTTTCCTGGCGGACCAGTTGATCATACCGTATTTCAACCGTCCTGCCGCTGAGAGTGCGGACGCGCAGCAGGAAAATGCCACGGAAGAAGAACCTGCCACCGAGGAAGAAACACAACAGCCGGACGTGGTGGTGGAGGAAAAAGACCTGCAGCTTTCCGATTACCAGGCTCTGAAGGACCAGCTGTACCAGATCGGCCAGGATATGGATGCGGCCATTGTCACTGTATCCGGCACCACCCAGGGTACAGACCCCTTTGGTTCCGATTATGAAAATACAGACCAGGCCATGGGGCTGGTTATCCAGAATGATGGAGAGAACCTGCTGGTCCTGACCCAGAGCGAGGCATTGTCCAATGCCCAGGATATCCAGATCACATTCCAAAATGGGGAAGAGGAGAAAGCGCAGCTGGTGGGCAGTGATGGAAACATCGGCCTTGGCATCGTAAGCGTCCCCCTAAACCGCCTTTCGGATTCTTTGAAAGACAATTTGAAAGTGGCGACGTTAGATACCACCGGCAGCGTAGAGCAGGGCGATGTAGTAGTGGCGGTGGGGAGCCCGCTGGGGAGCATCTATTCGATCCTGGACGGGACCATCACTTCTGTAACAAACGATATTTCCATAGACGATGCCGTTTATTCCATTTATACAACAGATATGGCTGGTTCCACGGAGGGCAGCGGCGTGCTGCTGGACCTGGAAGGGAACGTCATCGGCATTTTGTGGATGGAATATGACACCGATACCGGTTCCAATACATTGGCGGCTATTTCGATGCGGGAAATCTATCCTTTGATCCAGAAGCTGGAAAAAGGAGAGCAGGTTGCCTATCTTGGCCTTAACGTCAGCATCTTGGACTATGAGACGGCCCAGAAAAATAACATGCCCCAGGGCGTTTATGTCCGCCAGGTGGAGGAGGACTCCCCTGCTATGGGCGCCGGCCTGCAGGCAGGCGATGTCATTACGGCAATCGGGGACACGGACATCCAGACCGTGAACCAGTACATGGAATGCCTCCTGTCCAAAAAGCCGGACCAGGATGATACCATCGTGGTGCAGCGGGCGGATGGCAGTGGAGGCTATGCCCAGGTTTCGCTGGACATCACTTATGGGTCAAAATAAAGGGTAAGGAGCTATGCCATTCTAAAATGCGCAAGCGCGCAGGCATGGCCTGCGTCAAGGCTTTTTGGGCGTTGACATGTAATAGAAAGAGAAGGAGATTATGAGGTATATCAAGGATCTGCGTCCGGGAATGCAGATTTCAGAAGTTTATCTGGTAAAAAGCAGGCAGTCCGCCGTCACCAAGAACGGCAAAAATTACGAAAATGTAACGCTGCAGGACAAGACCGGGACAGTGGACGCAAAGGTCTGGGACCCGGAAAACCCCGGCATTAATGATTTCGATGCCATGGATTACGTATTTGTCACCGGCGAAATCGTCCAGTTCCAGGGCAGGAACCAGCTGAACATCCGCCGTGCCAGGGTAGCCGGCGAGGACGAGTACCAGCAGGATGATTATTTCCCCACTTCGGAATATGACCCGGAGGCTATGTACCAGAAGCTTTTGAAATATGTGGATGGGGTGGAAAAGGAACCGCTGTGCAGGCTCCTGAATTCCTTTTTCCGGGATCCGGATTTCAGCACAGAGTTTAAGAAGCATTCTGCCGCCAAGACCATCCACCACGGCTTTATCGGCGGCCTTCTGCAGCATACGCTGAGCGTCGTGCAGTTCTGTGATTTTCTGGCAGGGCAGTACCCGATCCTGAAAAAGGACCTTTTGATCACGGCGGCAATGCTGCATGATATCGGCAAATTGAAGGAACTTTCCCCGTTCCCGCATAACGACTATACAGATGAAGGGCAGCTCCTTGGGCATATCGTCATCGGGTACGGGATGGTGAAGGAGCATATCCAGCAGATCCCGGATTTCCCGAAGACGTTGGAAGCGGAGCTGGAACACTGCATTTTGTCCCACCACGGCGAGCTGGAATATGGCTCCCCGAAAAAGCCGGCCCTGGCAGAAGCCATGGCACTGAGCATCGCGGACAACGCGGATGCCAAGCTGGAATCTTTGGCGGAAGCCTTGGACCGGGTAGCACCAGGAAACCTGCAGTGGCAGGGATTTAACCGCCTGTTTGATTCCAACATCCGCCGGACTTCTTCCGAAGGCTGACAGAGGATCACGTGGAATCATGCAGGACAGTAGATAGGCGGGCTGGCGCGGAAAATCGCCGACTCATGGCGAAGAACGCAAGCCATCGTCTGTACGAGAAGTGGCGACTGGGGACGACAAGCCCGCTCGAACGTGCCGTGCTCGGAGCACGCATGTACAATATGTACGAGCCAGTCGAGACGCCAGAAGGCGTGTGCGACATCAAAGAGCACGGCTAATCTGGCGTGTGAGCGATAATATGTATTTCCCGTGTTCTTCCAGCATGAGGCATGATATGGCAGCCATCATGCGATATTCTCTAGATGAGAATCGGCAAGACGGAACGTCAACTGCCGCTGGCTTCTATAAGGCAATCAACCATGAGAAGGGCATGAGAGCGTTTAGAGAACAAAGACGGGATATGGACAGACGAAGGCAGCATTTCAGCTCGGGACAGGAGGATAGCGATGTTCGATCGCAGCGGATATTGGGCAATGCACGACGACGACGGCAAGATCATTGCGCTCGTGAAGGCATCCGTAGATGGCAGCAAGGACAAGAGGTACAGCTTCCGCAAGGGATGCTTCGTGCCAGCCGAGAGACCAATCGCAGGCATCGGGGGCATCGGTGACTGGGATCGCGTCACGGAAGATGAGGCAATGGCAGCAATCGCAAAGCACTGAGCGTCCTCAGAGACGAACAAACAGCAGTGCCGAAAGGCACGAGCCGTGTCGGGCTGTGACGGGCACTATGGCATCGCATTTCGACACGGCTTTTCTACGTACATGCCAAGCGATTCCCACATGCCATAAGATTATGGTAAGGTGCCTTGAGAGCAATGTGAGATCGAGACTGAAAGACTGAAAGACGTACTAAGGCTTGCGGCAGAAAAGCTTCTTTCCGGCAGCAGGGCTCCAGGAGTGGCTTTTCCGCTTATCTTATCGTGGAAGTCCCGGCAGTGGACGGAAATAAATATATGGAAAAAAATCAGATTGTAGAAGTAACAATTGAAGACATCGGGTCTAACGGGGAAGGGATCGGCAAAGCCGGGAACTTTCTCCTTTTTGTCAAGGATGCCGTATTAGGTGACCGGGTGAAAGCCCGGGTGACCAGGCCAAAGAAAAACTATGCCTTTGCCCGTCTGGAGCAGGTGATTGAGCCCTCTCCTTACCGGGTGGAGCCGGTCTGTCCTTACGCGCGCCCCTGCGGCGGCTGCCAATTACAGGCGCTCTGCTATCCCCGGCAGCTGAAGTGGAAAGAGCAGATGGTGGAAGGCAGCCTGGGGCATATCGGCGGTTTTGCCCCGGAGGAGGTAAAACGCGTCATGGAGGAGCCCATCCCTGCGGAGCGCCCGCTGCACTACCGCAACAAGATGCAGTTCCCGATCGGGCAGAAAAACGGCCATGCCATAGCCGGCTTTTACGCGGGCAGGACCCACAGCATCATCCCCTGCACGGAATGTGCCCTGGGAAAATCCGTGCATTCCGAAGCCCTGGAGATCCTGCTGCGTCATATGGACCGTTTCCATATCCCTGCTTATGATGAAAAAACCGGGAAAGGCCTGGTGCGCCATCTTCTGGTGCGCACCGGGGAGTATAGCGGGCAGGTGATGACCTGTATCATTATTAACGGGAAAAAGATCCCCAAGGAAGAGGTTCTGGTGAAGGAGCTGCGCCAGGTGCCGGGCATGGCGTCCATCGTGTTGAACGAAAATATGAAGGATACCAATGTGATCCTGGGCGGGAAGTTCCGGACCCTTTGGGGAGAAGGGTACATCATGGACCAGCTCTGCGGCCTTTCCTTTGCGATTTCCCCGGCATCCTTTTACCAGGTGAACTCCGTGATGGCGGAAAAATTGTATGGAAAAGCACTGGAATATGCCGGCCTTTCCGGTACGGAAACCGTATGGGACCTGTACTGCGGAATCGGCACCATTTCCCTGTGCCTGGCAAAGAAAGCCAGGAAAGTCTATGGCGTGGAGATTGTGCCACAGGCGGTGGAAAACGCGAAAGAGAACGCGGAGCGCAACGGCCTGTCCAACGCGGAATTCTTCTGCGGCAAGGCGGAAGATGTCTTCGCGGAACAGATGGAGCAGTCCGGCGGGGCGAACCGCCCGGACGTAGCGGTGGTGGACCCGCCCCGGAAAGGGTGCGACGGGAAGCTTTTGGAGACGCTTCTTGCCATGCAGCCGGAAAGAATCGTTTACGTCAGCTGCAACAGCGCTACGCTGGCAAGGGATCTCAAAGTTTTGTGCGCGGAATCCTACCAGCTAGAGAAAGCAGTGATGGTGGACCAGTTTGCACAGACCGTGCATGTCGAGTGCGTGGTCTTGATGTCAAGGGTCGAAGGCAAATAGTCACGAAAGCCCAGTAATACTGCGGTTTTCGGGCAATCGGGCAAATTTGGCGTAGTGCAGGACAAACGCTTCTCGGTAACTTATCCAAGGGCAAAAAGGCTCGAAAAGTGTGAGAGTTGAGTTGCCTTGATAGATGTCA
>CADBRV010000028.1 GCA_902797185.1 uncultured Lachnospiraceae bacterium | reverse complement strand
GCATGCCATAACACCAGTTGATATTATCATTTCTATTTGATAAAATGAAAAAAGATGTTGACTAATAATGGGGAGATGACATGATGTTGACAGACAGACAGACAGACAGACAGACAGACAGACAGACAGACAGACAGACAGACAGAGGTAACACTGCCTCCTTTTTTTCGTATAGAGAGATAATAAATCATTAAGAGCAAGGGTTTTGCGCGTAGATGCGCAAAGCCTTTGCTCTTTTTTGCTTTTTTAGGGAATCTCTATCTCTAAAAAGGATCTTTTGCTTAGAGAACAGGCTGCACATGGAGAATTGTAATGGGAAAAAAGAGCCTTTGGTGGATATTGTCATGCCATGCTATAACGCATCCGGATTTATTGGGGAGGCCATAAAATCTGTAATCGGCCAGACATATCAAAACTGGAACCTTTGGGTAGTAGACGATGCGTCAACGGATGATACGGTTTCCGTTGTCCGGGAGGCGATGGAGCAGGATCCGAGGATCCACCTGTTGACGAATTACAGGAACCAGGGCGCGGCCAGGACCAGGAACAGGGGGCTGAAAAACTGCAGGGGGGAATATGTCGCCCTGCTGGATAGTGATGACTGCTGGTATGAAGAAAAATTGGAATGCCAGGTGTCCCTGGCACAGCGGAGCGGGGCGGATATCGTTTACTGCTCCTATGGGATGGTCGATGAAAACGGAGAACGCCGGTGGAATGACTTTATCGTCCCCGAAACAGTTTCTTTCCGGCAGATGCTTTCTTCCAGCGTGATCAGCTGCTCTACGGCACTGCTGCGGAAGCAGGTAATAAACCGGTTCTATTTTCCGGAAGACTGTTATCATGAGGATTTTGCTTATTGGATGATCCTTTTGAAAAACGGATACAAAGCAGTGGGGGACCCGAAAGTCCTTGCCGATTACAGGGTGCGGAAAAATTCCCGGGCTTCCAATAAATGGACATCCGCCAAAGGGCGGTGGGACATCTACCGGAAAGTCCTAAAGCTTCCGCTTTATCAAAGCGTAGGAGCCTTTGCCCGATATACGGTGAAAGGGATTCGTAAATATAGCAAGAAATAAGACAGAGGACAAGAAGAGTAAAAACAGGAAAAAGGTCTGCGCCTCGTGAGGCGGCGGGTATTAAGGAATGGCAGAAGGGCAGGAAGGCCAGGCTGCCAGACTCGGGGAAAGGGCTATTGGAATGGATGAGAAGCGCACAGAACAGGAAGGAAAACAGGTAAACCTTCTGAGCGCGGTCCGGTTTGTTTTAGGACATTTTTACCTGGTGTTATTAGCCGGGTTAATCGCGGGCGGCTGTACCTTTGCAGCAATCAAGCTGTTTGTGACGCCGATTTATGAATCCAGCGTCAGCTTTTATGTTTATAATTCCGCTGCCGAAACTTCGAACAGGACGGTAAACAGTGCCGACCTGGAGGCAGCGGAAAGCCTGGCCACGACCTATTCGAAAATCCTGGGCAGCAATACGGTCTTGGATGCCGTGCTGGAAGATTTGGGAAATAACGGGAATGACCTGAGCAGGAAAGAATTAAGCGAGATGGTAAACGCCTCCGTTGTCACCAATACCCAGCTCCTGGAAGTCGTGGTTTCTTCTTCCAATGCCCGGCTGGCATGTGACATCGCGGATTCTTACGCAAAAGTGGCGCCGGATGAAATGGAACGGATCACGAAGGTCGGCGGCGTGGAGGTTGTAGACCAGCCGGAAATAGCCGAGGAGCCGACTTCTCCCAGGGTAGTCTTTGACAGCGCCATTGGCGTGGCGGTGGGATTTATTATTTCCATCATTATATTAATCTTCAGGATGCTTTCGGATAAGACCATCTATCTGCCGGAAGATATTGAGGAAATTACGGTACTGGGCAGCATCCCGGAAATTGAAAGCAGTAAAGCAGCAGAGAATTATTGGAAGATTCGTAGGAAAAACCTGAAAAATGAAAAAGCAGACTAGGAATTACCGGAAAGCAGTCCATACGGACCGGGGCAGGCTGCTCACCGAGGACTCGCCTTTCGCGATAAAAGAAGCATATGTAAAACTCAGGACCAGCCTCATGTTCTGCATGGTCCCGGGAGAAAACAAGGCATGCAAGTCCTTTGTATGTACCAGCGGAAGGCCGTCGGATGGCAAGAGCCTGACTGCCGCCAACATCGCGGTCAGCTTTGCCATGATGGGGAAAAATACCCTGCTGGTGGATACGGACCTGCGTAAACCGGTGCAGCAGAAGCTATGGGGCGTGCATACGGATTCGGGATTATGCGACTTTTTAGCCGGGATCGGCCCTATCAACCAGAAATTTATAGAAGGGATCCCGCTGTCCATTGTATTTTCCGGGACGATCCCGCCAAACCCGTCCGAACTTTTGTCATCGGCCCGGATGAAGGCGTTCGCGAAGAAAAGCGAGGAAACCTTTGACTATATCATTTATGACGCGCCGCCCATCAATACGGTGGCGGATGCGCAGATCCTGTCTACCTACGCGGACGGGGTGGTCCTCGTGGTCCGTTCCGGGACTACGACCAGGGACGAGCTCCACGCGGCGACCGAGGCGGTAAAACGGGT
>CADBRV010000027.1 GCA_902797185.1 uncultured Lachnospiraceae bacterium | reverse complement strand
TGTCCTTTTCCTGTTCTGGTTTTCCACCAGGACATTCCCATCTTATCCCGATATTCTGGCAAGGAATAAAAAATGCGCCGCGATAAAACGCGGCGCTGCCCCTAGCTGTATTTACATGGCGCACCCGGACGGTATTTTTTCATTGGCACGGGCAGCAACAGGGACTTTGTATTTTCATGGTGCATCCGGACGGTATCCAAATTTTTTAAAATAGATCCAGCATATTATCCAGATACAAGGCTTCCCGGACGTGGACCTGGTACCGGGGTTTCGTCATATAATAAAGAAGGAATTCCAGCACCAGGGCGCTTCCCAGGCTCCGCCCTTCGATCTTGAAGTTGGTAAATCCCATGGGCAAATATGTGTCCCGGATATCCTGGAGGCTGATAAAGCCCGGATTTTCCATGGCAGCAGAAAAACGGTATCCTTTCCCCGCATCCGGTGCCTTGCAGTAATGTTCCGGTCCTTCCATTCCAAGGCACTTGCGGCTGACCGCGTCATAGCAGGCTTTCCTGTCCCGGCATCCAAACCAGCAGCATTCGTTGCAGAGGAATTCCACCTTGTCCTTCTGCTCCTGGGGCAGGGCTCGCAGCTTTTCCAATTCCTTATTCAGCCGGAAATCCGGCACCACGTAACAGAACTCCTCCCTCTCCAGTTCCTTCCGGAAATCTTCAAACTCCGTCAGGACTTTCGTGGTGGAAGAAACAAAGTAAAACCCGGGATAATTTTCCCAAAGATACTGAAGGAGCAGGTCTGAAGTAATGATGATACCATTTTCCGGCGCTTCCATTCCCTCCTTCCAGGCAACCTTCTGGCTCTCTTGGGCTTCTTTTCCATACCCATGGATACCTTTTTGATTCCTTTGTTCCTTTTTTCCTTCTTCTGGCAAGGGAACTTTCTCTCCCGAGGTTTCGAAGATCCGGCATAGCCTGTTGCACCTTGGGTCAGCAAGGTGTTTTTCCTGCAGAAGCGAATTGCTGAACGTCAGCCGGGCAGAAATCCCATACTCACGGAGCAATGCCAGCACTTCTTCCGGATCCTGTATGCTTTCTTCTACCCTTCCGCCTGCCCACAGGCAGTCCGAAGGCGCGCCATAAATCGACCCGATCCTGCACCATTCATAAAAATATTCTCTGTGGCTGCGATACAAGGGCAGAAAGCGGCGATACAATTCATAAAATTCAAACAAGCCCGGGAGGTGGTATACCGCTTTCCTTTCCATATCCTGTATCCTTCTTTCTGTCAAACTTGCGGACCTTCCTAATAGGGAAGGCTTCTCTCATTCCGCCCTGCGGGACCTTTAAGCAATCAATACCGGTTCCTGCTATCTTCCATTCAGGAAAACCGTAAACTCTGTCTTCCCTCCTCCCGAAACCGCCTGGATTGTCCCGCCGTTGCGCTCCGCCAGGGATTTGGCAATTGCAAGACCCAGCCCGAAATTTTCCCCTTCATATTTATGGGATGCATCGGCTTTATAAAACCGGTCGAAAATATGAGGCAGGGCCTCGGGCGGGATGTCCTCTCCTTCGTTCGATACACAGATGGCGGCAGCTTCCTGCAGCTTCAGGCCTGCCCGCTTTGCTTCCTTCCGGGCTGTAATCCGGATTGTGCTGTTCTCCCGCGCATGGCGGACCGCATTATCCACTAATATACCCACCAGCTGGTCGATTTCCTCCGGACAGCCCTTGGCATGGATCCCCTCCGGCACCTGGATGTCCAATTCCTTTCCCTGCTCGAAGGCAACGCTTTCAAAAGGCAGCGCCGCCGCGGTAACCGTTTCCGACAAATCGATATCGCCCAGCTTTCTCTCTTCCGCGTTCCCTTTTCCATATTCCAAACGGGAAAGTTCCAGCAGGCTGCCCGTCAAGGCGGTCATACGTCTGCCTTCTTCCTTGATATATCCCAGCCATTTGTTGGGACCGATTTCCTTTTCCAGGATCGAGATATTGGCGTTCATCACGGCTACCGGGGTCTTGAGCTCATGGCTGGCATCCGCGATAAACTGCTTCTGGCTTTTGATCGTTTCATCCACCGGCTTTACAATTTTTCCGGATAAAATCCAGGAGAGCAGGCCGAACAGCACAAACGCCGCCCCAAACCCTGCTGCCGAAATTCCCAGCAAGCGCAAGGCATCCTCGCTGATGAGGTCCCGGTCCACTACCAGCAGCCCTTCCTCCTCCGAAAGCAGGTATTTCATGCCCGATACCGTGCCGCTGCTTTTTCCCAGTGCAAGGATCCGGGAAACAAAGTTCTCCTGCGCGCTTTCCTCCATATCACCGATAAAGCCGGAGGCGGAATCGACCTGGCCCTTTTCGTCCAGCTCTACGACCGCAATATCCCCCTTGTCCAGCTCTTCAAAAATGGAATACGAGATTTTCCCGTGCCAATGCCCTTCCTTGCCCGTCCCCTCTGACATTTCCATTACGGCCTGCAGCATATTCCATTCCTGCTTCTGGGTGCTGCGGATTTCCGGCACGTTGATGAAGGCAAAAATAAACAGCAGGATCGCCACCGCCGTAAGTTCGACGCTCCAGAAAATTTTCCGGCGGAGTTTTTTTACCACCTCTGTATCCGGCTTCCACCGTTGATGCTGCCTATGCTTCAGATGCTTCCAATGTCTCAAAACGATCCTCCGTCTCCTCTTTTCTCTATCCTATTATTCTTCTTCCCGCAGAGGAAAATACCGGCTTTCCAAAACTGGCATGCCCGTACACGCGCTTCGCGTTTAAAACGCATGTCCTTTGACAGGTTCTCTTATTCATCACTTTTCTCTTCTCACACGGCGCTTACTTTTTCGTTTCTTCTAATACATATCCGACACTTCGCACCGAACGGATCCGGACATCCGCGCCTACAAACTGGATCTTTTTTCGAAGGAAGCTCACATACACATCCACGTTGTTATATTCAGCTTCCGAATCAAAGCCCCAGACCTTCTGCGTAATCTGTTCCCGGCTGAGCACCTGCCCCATATTGCAGCAGAAGTATTCGCAAAGCTCATACTCCTTTGCCCCAAGCTTGACGCGTCTTGCTTCCCGGGCTTTGCTGATCTCATGGCTTCCCGGGTCTAAGACCAGGTCTCCGGCCCGGATCCGGCTGTCCATGCCCCAGCCCTCCTGCCTCCGCATGACCATGCGGATCCGCGCGAAAAGCTCCTCCATCTCAAAAGGCTTTGTCAGGTAATCATCTGCCCCGCCATCCATCCCCCTGACCTTGTCCTCCAGCTCGCTGCGGGCAGTCAAAAGGATGACCGGGATGACAATTTTCTTTTCCCGGATCCTTTTTAAAACTTCATAACCGTCCAGCTTAGGAAGCATGATATCCAGGATAACCAGGTCATATGTCCCGGAGCATGCCAGGTCCAGGCCTTCCTGGCCGTCCTGCGCCCCCTCTGCCTGGTACCCTTCATCTTTCAGGCTGCGGACCAGCGCTTCCCTGAGCCCTTCTTCATCTTCTACTATAAGGATTTTCATGCTTGCTCTATCTCCCTTTTACACCCCTCTTCGGGCTTCTTTTTGGCAGTCTCCAGGTTTTATCAGAATGCTTTCCTTCCCTTATCTTCTAAATTGGATTGTAGCGGAAGAAGATTGAAAAAACATGGAATCCTTCAATCTTTTTTCAATAAAGCCTGTTTATGATGAGTGCATCCTCAAGAAGGGAGAAAAAGATATGAAAACCTGTATCCATAGAAAGGCGGAGAATCCTATCGATATCCGCATCCATATGAAAACGGACAGTTCTAAGGAAAACAACACTCATAACCCTATAGAGATAACGGAAAAAAAATTCCCTGCCATGGGGACCATAAATTCCATCCGGATTCCTACCGGACGATACCTTAAGGGAGATACGGAAAATTTCGGATATAAGGATATCCATCCATTGTCTGGCATGGGTCCTGCCCACTGCAAAGGCAAGCCGGGATTCGGAGATATCCACGGGACACCACTTTTCCACAAAGGGACCCGTACCACCGGAAGCATTCCCATTTTAGAAGAAGCCAAATGCCGGGTCCTCGCCTTGCATGAAAAGATGGATGTTTTTTCAGAAGGCAGCGAAACCAGCCAGATCAACCGCCTGGCCGGGATCTCGCCTGTGGCTGTCTCCGAAGATACCGCCGGCCTTATCCGGAAAAGTATGGAATTTTCCGATTTAACCCAGGGTGCTTTCGATATTACAGCCGGACCACTCTGCAGTTTATGGAGGAAAGCGAAAAAGGAGCAGCATCTCCCAACCGTTGAGGAAATCGAAAAATGCCGGAAGCTGGTGAATTACAAGGAAATCCGGCTTTCCGGCTGCAGTCCAACCTCTTTGGCAAAAGCGGATCACACCACCTGCCCAGGTGATATGCTCCGCGAAATGGAAAACTTCGGCCTTATTCGAAATCTGATTCGAAAGAATGGGGACATTTCCACCCCGGATGATCAGAATGCACAAGTTCTCCTTCCTCAAAAAGGGATGCGGATCGACCTGGGCGGCATCGCCAAGGGGTATGCAGCTGACGAAGCTGCGAGGATCCTTCTGGAAAACGGCTGCCGGCAGTTTCTCCTGGACTTTGGAGGCACCATTGTCACCAGAGGTCCCGCCTCCTCCATCGGGATCCAGGATCCTTTTTCGAAAACCGGGACTCCTCTGGGATTCCTGAAGGTGCAGGATGAAGCGGTTGTCACCAGCGGTTCCTATGAGCGGTACTTCGCCATAGGCGGGCAGCGTTACCACCACATCCTGGACCCGCGGACCGGAATGCCCTCTGATTCCGGGCTTGTGCAGGTGACACTGGTAGGCCAGGATGCCTGTATGCTGGACGCCCTGGCAACCGGCATTTTTATCCTTGGAATCAGGAAAGGGATGCCCATCCTGGAAAAAACCGGCTGCGGTGCCATCTTTGTGACCAGCCAGGGGGACGTGCTGGTATCTGAAAACCTGCAGGAAAAATTCCAGCTGAAAAAAGGAGCCTCCTGAACATTCTTAAAAAATTGTTCAAAGAAACAGCCGTAATCAAAAACGATCGAAAAAGCAAACGCTGTTACAAAAGGACTCTATAGAAACTTTCACGCAGGACATGGCTGGACCTGCCCAATAAGCCGCATCCACATGCGGAAGAAAGGAAAAAAGATGAAGACAAAACACATCCGATGGACCCAGATGACCCGGCGCCTCATCCAGGCAGCCGCGTTCTTCCTGCTCCCGGGATTATTTATTTCAACCTTTGCTGCCATCGGCGGCATCATCGGCTCACTGGTACAAGGCACCTTTACATTTGCCGCGCAGGCAGGAAATATCTTCCTGCTGGCAGCGGTCCTCCCGCTTACTGCGATCTGGGGACGTTTTTTCTGCGGATACCTGTGTTCTTTTGGCACCATGCAGGATGCCTTCTATTGGATCGGGGGTAAAATCCTTCCGAAAAAGTTCCGACAGAAACTGCAAAAGCCTTCCCGGGCCGATAAAGCGCTGCATTCTGTTAAATACGGGATCCTGGCATTTTTTGTGCTGGGTGTATGGATCCTCGGGCTCGCGATCCCTTCCAGCATCAGCCCTTGGGGGACCTTCGGGCTTTTCACCAGCGGGAATCCCTCTGTCATGGTTACCGCTTTTTCCACCGTCGGGTTCCTGCTCCTCCTCACGATCGCGGCAGGCTCCCTGTTTATCGAGCGGTTCTTCTGCCGGTATCTCTGCCCGCTGGGGGCTGTTTTTGCGATTGTATCCAAGGGGCGCCTGTTCAAAATCCGCCGCAGGAAAAAAGGATGTACTCGGTGCAGCCTTTGTGACAGGTCCTGCAGCATGGGGCTGCCCGTCAGTGAAAATACATCCGTCCGTTCCGGAGACTGCATTGACTGCATGGAATGCCTGGGCGCCTGTCCCACGAACTGCCTGAACGCAAAACCGCAGCCTGCCGTTGCAGGCGCTACTGCTGCCTTAGCCATGGCAGGGCTGGTTTACGCAGGACGGGTTGCCGCAAACACCGTCCCCTCCCAAAACAACTATGTAACCGCCTCTACCGACAGCACGGATTCCGATTCCAGCAGTACAACGGCGGGATCCTCCGAAACAGGTTCTAACGGGGCCTCCGGATCATCCGGTTCCGGGTCCTATTTTGATACCGGCTCCAATTCCAGCACAGGTACTGCCGGCTCCGGTTCCACAAATTCAACTGGCTCCAATTCCACCACTTCAGCAGGTTCCGGTTCCACCACGTCAGCAGGCTCCGGTTCCTCCCAGGATGGAAGCGCTGCCGGTTCCACTACCCTTGCCGATGGGACCTATACCGGTTCCGGCACCGGCTTCCGCGGCACTACAAAAGTACAGGTAACCGTATCCGGCGGGAAGATTACGGATATCACCATCCAGTCCTACCAGGATGATGAGGAATTCTTCTCGAAGGCAAGTTCCACCATTATCAGTGAAATCCTTTCTTCCCAGTCGGTAGACGTATCAACTGTCAGCGGCGCCACCTTCTCCAGCAATGGCATCCTGGAAGCAGTCGCGGATGCCATCGGGGAAGATTTCACGAACCCCAACAGCTCCATGTCCCATGGACACGGGCATGGCGGCAGGGGATAATAAAGGTATTATTTTCCACTTTTCCTGGCCTCGCAGAACATATACTGCTGCAGGATCCCCGCGTATGGGGCATAAGATTGAAAATCAAACCCTTCCGGATAATGGGCTTTTAATGCCCGCTCCATCCAGACGTCCACCGGGAACGCGTTGGTCCTGTGGAACCCGAACAGCATGACGCAGGAGGCTACTTTGACTCCCACCCCTTTGATTTCCATCAGGGCATTTTGCAAGGATTCATCATCCAGCGCTCTAAGGGCATCCGGATCCTGCCCTTTCCACCAGGCAGCCGCCGAAAATAGATAAGGCATCCGGTAACCCAGGCTGCAGTTTTCAAAGCCTGCTGCCTGGAAGCTGCACGGGCAGCCGCCCTTTTCCGGAAGGCCAAGCGTCTTGTTACATTTCAAGGACAGGATTTCATCCGGAGCCGGGAAAAGATGATAAACAGTTCCTTCTTTTGACACAATTTTCTTCCCTGCCACCCGGCAAAGCTTCCTCACGCAGAGCTTGATGGCAGGGATATTTTTTCTCTGGGAAATAATGAAAGTAACCAGCGTCTCCCAAGGGTCCTGGCGGATGATCCGCAGCCCTTCTCCCTCACGGGCGGCTTTTTGCATATAGGCATCGCTTTCGGGAATCCTTCGGCGGATCTCAGAGTAGGACGTCCCGATATCAAAATAATTTTCCCAGAACTGCCTCTGGTCCTCCGGGGCATCCACCTCAATGGCGTCCTCCCCTGACTGCCGGACATCCGCGACCTTACCGGACGCAGTGACCCGGTATCTGCCTTCCCCGTCCTGCGCCCAACGGAAGCACTGCCCGCTTTCCTCGATATCCTTTAATGAAACTTTTTCCCCGAAGCTGAGCTTTATCATGAGATCCCTTATTTCGTAAAAACGTATTTCTCCATCCGTCCCATGGCTTCCTGGAGCCGGGACATGGGGAGCGCCACATTCAGGCGGATCGAGCAGCTGTCCGCAAATTTCCGTCCATCCTGGTAAGCGACGCCCACGTCCCAGCCTGCTTTCAGAAGGCCATCCAAGGTCTTTTCCGGATGCTTTTTCAAATATTCCCTGCAGTCCATAAATACCATATAAGTGCCTTCCGGCATGGCCGCAGAAACACCGTCCAGATGGTCCCGGATCAATTCATACGTATATCGACAGTTCCTCTCCAGGTACTGGCACAGCTGGGCCGTCCACTCCTGCCCTTCCTTGGAATACGCGCCAACCAGGGCATGCATGGAAAGGACATTCATCTCATTGTAACGGGTGCTGTCCCCGCTCTTTGTCACGATATTCCGAAGCATCGGGTCCATAATGATATGGTAGCTTCCGATGAGCCCCGCCAGGTTAAAGGTCTTGGAGGGCGCATATATACCCACCGTCCGTTTTGCGGCATCCTCATTTACCAGGCAGGTGGGGATATGCTTATGCCCGCTGTAAATAATGTCTGACCAGATCTCGTCGCTGATGACGATGACATCGTTTTCCTGAAAGACCTCCATCGCCTTCTCCAACTCTTCCTTCTCCCAGACACGCCCTGTGGGGTTATGGGGAGAGCAGAAAATCGCCAGACGGATATGGTATTTTTTGATCTTCCGGTCCATATCCTCGTAATCCATGCGCCATACGCCCTCCGCGTCACGGGAAAGAGGGCTTAAAACAGGCTTTCTCCCGGTATCCTTCAGGTCGCCGAAAAATCCCACATAGGCGGGGCTGTGCAGGAGGATGGCGTCTCCCGGCTGGGACAGGGCACGGATGCAGCTGACGATGCAGCCATGGACCCCATTTTCATAACCCACCATGTCCTTGGTAAGCCCTTTGAAATCATGCTTTGTCCTCTGCCATTCCAGGATGCTTTCATAATACTGGTCCGAAGGGAGGTAATATCCATAAAGCGGATGACGGATCCGTTCCTCCAACGCCTTGGTAATGCTGGGGCAGGTTTCGAAATTCATATCCGCCACCCACATGGGGATTTCGTCAAATCCGGGCTTTGCCTTCTCCGGTGCAAATCCCCATATATTGCTGCCGATGCCATCATAGGCAAGGGCATCCTTGCCTTTCCGTTCAATGATTTTATCAAAATCGTACTTCATTTATTCTTTTCTAACCGTCCTGTCTGTGCCTCAAAACCCATATTTTTCCAGGTCTACCTTGTAATCTTCGCTGACCTCGATACCGTCCGCTTCCAAAAGTTCCTTCTGCACTTCTTCCCCGCCAAAGGCAAAGCGGCCGGAAAGGCGCCCCTGGGAATTCACAATCCGGTAACACGGGATATGCTCCGGATCCGGATTTTTATGCAGGGCATTGCCCACTGCCCTGGACATCCTGGGATTTCCGGCAAGTTCAGCGATGCGCCCATAAGTAGCGACCTTTCCTCTCGGGACCATTTTCACTGCTTCATAAATCCGCTTTGTCGGGGTATTACAGATCAAATCCCAAGAGTGATTGATCAAGTCCAGGACCTGTCCCTTGGGGACAACTCCGTCCAGCCGGACCGTGATCCAATGGGTCTTGTTCATATGGTAAGCCGGAAAGAACCCCTCTGCCTGGGAGGCCATGCCGATAAAATCCGGGTCTGCCTTGAGGTTCACCACCGGGATGCCATCTGCTGTGCCTCTCCCAGAAACCTCTTCCGTGTCTTCTTCCATACCCTCTATTCCCAAATTTTCCGCTTTTATCCTCATAAAAAGCGCGAACCACTTCCGGGTCTCAGGATCCCTGGCTACAAGGAAATCGGGATACGCCTTCCAAGGATGCTCCAGGCTCGCGTGGTATTTTTCCGAAACTTCTTTCAAAAGACCCTCTGTCCAATCCATAAAACACCCCCATTTGGCTGTCAGAAAAAGACCGCCGTAAAGCAGGAACCATTCTATATCGCAAGGAGGAACCCGCTTCTGCCGGAGGATTCCATGCGATGCGGCGCCTGTCCCATTACCTGTTACAAAACAGCGCCTCTTGAAAGGCCTCCCCTTCGAAAGGCTCCATCAAACATTTGACAATATACTGCGGATATTGCGGACGGAAATGTGGACCAGCTCTTAAAAGGACTCCAGCAGCCCTTTCACCCCGTCTTCCCGGTAAATCTGTTTATAAGGTTCCACCTGCTCCCGGATCAGGTTGTCCAGTTCCTTCATGCCAAGAAGTTCCACCGGTGCCTTGTCATCCGTCAGCAGGTGCCCGCTGGAGTGGTAATCGGATACCTCGCCTGAAATCTGGTCCAGCAGGTTCCGGAGCTGCGAATTCCCAGCCTCCTGCCTATGTGCGTCAAGGGCATCCTTCATGCCCACGTTCCCTGCAAAAAGCTCCCGGTTCGTATTTCCCGGGACATCTACCGTCATGACCTCCGGGAAAACACTGGCAATCGTATCCGAAAGCCAGTCCGCAATGCCGCCCTGCCCGGTACCATGCATATTTAAATTGACCACCATGACTCCACCAGGCTTCAGATGTTCCTTTACACTCCGGAAAAATTCCACCGAGGACATCTGGAACGGGATCGTGATGTCCTGATAGGCATCCACCATGATGACATCGTATTTCCGGTCCGTCTCATCCAGGTATGCCCTGCCGTCATATTCTGTCACCGGGACCTGGTCCGGAAGCTGGAAATATTCATGGGCAAGGCTTGTAATCTTCCGGTCAATCTCCACCCCTGAAACATTGGTATCCGGCAGGTAGCGCAGGAGCTGCCGCGCGTAAGTCCCGGATCCCATCCCCAGGATTAAAACATCTTCCCCCTCCTGCGGGTCCGCTGTCGTCATAAATGGTGCCGCCAGCGCATAATCATAATACATGCCGGTCAAGTCGTCCGTCTTTTCCAATACGGACTGGACGCCAAAAAGGACATTGGTGGACAGGATCGTCTGCTGCGGGCTGTCCTGGACACGGAGATAATTGTATACCGACTCCCCTTCATATAAAAGCCCGTCTTTGGACTCCCAGAACGCGAAATCCGTCTGGTGCCCCAGGATGCAGGCAGCCATAAAGACGGCGATGGATGGCCCGATCTTTCGAAGGCCCTTTTTCCCAATGGAACTGAGAAAATAAACCGCTGCCAAGACGATCAGGATCCCGGAAAAAATCAAGAACGTGATATTCGTCCCCACTGCCGGGATCGTCACAAAAGTAGGCAGGAAGGTGCCGATAATGCTGCCGATGGTATTCATGGCGCCCAAGGTCCCAACGATTTTCCCGTTATCCGACAGGGAATCCATCGTATATTTCGCCAAAGAAGGCGTCACTGTCCCCAGAAGGAAAAGCGGGAAGACAAACAGCACCAGGCAGGTGGCAAACGCCGCAATAACCAGGTAATTGGCATTCACTGAAAAAAGAATCACGGCGGAAAGCCCTACAATCACATATTTCCCGAGAAACGGGATCAAAGACAGCCAGATCGCGGCAAACAGGATCCTCCCGTACAGCTTGTCCGGATCCGGGTCTTTATCCGCGCTCCTTCCGCCAAACACATTTCCACCGGCCATGGCAATCATGATCATGCCGATGATGATGGTCCAGACGGTCTGGGAAGAAGAAAAGTAAGGGGAAATCAGCCTCTGCGCGCCAATCTCCACTCCCATGACCGCCATCCCGGAGAAAAACTCTGTCAGGTACAAATACAGCTTGTTCTGCAGGATCCGTCGGCTGCCCCTCTTTGCCTCTGCCACGCTGGTTACCTTTTTCATGCTTCTCCCCTTATGCTCAAAATGAAATACAAAAGCCCTCACTATATACAGTTTATCTGCTTTCCTGGTACATGTACATTGCCAAAACAGAAATATATTTTGCGCCACATTTATGTACATCGATTGGATACAGGCAAGAACAGATGCCACATTTCAAATCGTCCTTCGGACGATGCGGCTAACCTTATCACGCCCTTAAAAATAAACGGCTGAAAACTTTGATATTGTGCTGTAATCGGCACAAATATACTGGCAGCCTTATGCTACAATGATGGCAGATAAAAGGGCGGCAAACTGGATATGAGGAGATGGTAAAAATAGAAGCAGTATGCAATACCTGTTTCCGGCACTGCCGGCTCAGGGAGGGGCAGAAAGGTTTCTGCGGCGCAAGGAGCTGCAAAGATGGGCAGGTTGTCTGTGACAGCTATGGCTACCTGACATCCCTTGCCCTGGACCCGATTGAGAAAAAGCCCCTCGCCATGTTCCATCCGGGAAGCCTGGTAGTGTCGGTGGGAAGCTATGGGTGCAACCTGGCCTGTCCTTTCTGCCAGAATTTTACAATCTCCCAGAAAAAGGACCGGAAAGGCACCCGTTATGTAAGCCCGAAGGAACTTTTGCAAATTACAGAAGAAACAAGGGAGCGATATCCCACGACCATCGGTGTGGCATATACTTACAACGAAATGCTCACGGCATGGGAATATGTACGGGACACGGCAAAGCTGGTCCATGAAGCCGGGATGCGCAACGTGCTGGTAACAAACGGGACCGTGGAGCAGGCTGTGCTGGAAGAGCTCTTTCCTTACATCGATGCCATGAATATTGACCTGAAAGGGTTTACGGAAGAATTTTACGGCTTTGTCGGGGGAAGCCTGCAGCAGACGAAGGACTTTATCCAAAAATCTGTGGCGCACTGCCATGTAGAAGTGACGACGTTGGTGATCCCCGGAAAAAATGACACAGAGGAAGGAATCGGCGAAATAGCGAAATGGCTGGCGTCCCTCCCGTCAAAGGAACCCATTGCCTACCACATTACCCGTTATTTTCCCCGGTGGAAGCTGGATATCCCTGCCACGGATGTGCGGAAAATTTACCGCCTGGCAGATGTGGCAAGGCAGTACCTGCCCAACGTGTTTGTAGGCAATTGTTAAAATGGATCCTGGCTGGGACGGCTTGCAAGATTCCGGAATAGCCAGAATGATATTAAGACAAACCGTTTCTCTGAAAAACAACACCGTGCCAGCACAGCCGGCTTTCCTATTTTTCAAACGGTAAATTGTATATATGTATTTGTAGTTCATAGAGGTGGCTGATATGTCGATTGTTGGAGCTATCATGGTGCCGCATCCGCCGATGATCCTACCGGAAGTCGGCAGGGGTTCGGAGCGGCAGATCCTGGAAACAACGCGGGCTTATGAAAAGGCAGCGGATTTTGTAGCGGAACTGAAGCCGGAAACCATTGTCCTCTCTTCTCCGCATAGCATCATGTACGCGGATTATCTCCATATCTCGCCCGGCACCCATGCCAGCGGGGACATGGCGCAGTTCCGTGCACCGCAGGTGCGGATCGAAAGGGATTATGACGAGGAGCTTTCCTCCAGGCTCTGCGACCTGGCGGAAGAGAACCATATCCCGGCAGGTTATCTTGGAGAGCGGGATTCCTCGCTGGACCATGGGACCATCATCCCGCTCTATTTCATCCTCCAAAAGTACAAGGATTTCAAACTGGTGCGGCTGGGCATTTCGGGCATCACCCTCGCGCAGCAGTACCGCTTCGGCATGCTGGTGCAGCAGGCAGCAGAGAAACTGGGGCGCCGCGTTGTCTATGTGGCCAGCGGCGACCTTTCCCACAAGTTAAAAGAAAGCGGTCCCTATGGGTTTGACCCGCACGGACCCGTCTATGACACCAAGCTGGAAGAGGCCTGTTCACGAGGGGCGCTGGGCGAACTTCTTTCCTTCGACCCTGTCCTTCTGGACAAAGCGGCGGAATGCGGGCACCGTTCCTTTGTGATCATGGCAGGTGCCCTGGACCGCAGGTCCGTGGAAGCCCACTGGCTCTCCCACCAGGACGTGACCGGCGTCGGATATGGCGTCTGCACGTTCCGCGTGACCGGGATCGATCCAAACCGGAATTTCCTGGACCAGTATGAAGAGGCGCAGAAAAAAAAGATCTCTGCCGAAAGGGAAGGCGAAGATCCCTATGTGGCACTCGAACGGAAAACGGTAGAAACCTACGTCCGCACAGGAAGGGCGCCTCGCGTCCCGAAAAAAGGGGAAGTGCCGGACGAAATGCTGGAGAAGAAGGCCGGCGTTTTCTGCTCCCTGCATAAAGCAGGCGACCTTCGCGGCTGCATCGGGACGATCCTGCCCTGCTACAGCTGCATCGCGGAAGAAATCATCCACAACGCCATTTCCGCCGCCACCCGTGACCCTCGCTTTGTCCCGGTCCGGGAAACGGAACTAAGCCATCTGGAATACAGCGTGGATGTCTTAAGCGAGCCGGAGGATATCGACTCTCCCGCCCTGCTGGATGTGAAAAGATACGGCGTCATCGTCACCAAGGGGCAGCGCCGGGGGCTCCTGCTGCCAGACCTGGATGGTGTTGACACCGTTGAAGAACAGATCAGCATCGCGAAGCGCAAAGCCGGCATCCGTGAAAATGAAGAGGTAAAGCTGCAGCGGTTTGAAGTCATAAGGCACTCGTAACGATGTGGAAGGCCGGGTATCCTGTTCCATTCTTCAAAGGATGGTACGTCCTATAAATACGCCGAAAAGAAATGGTACAGGATATCATTGGTCCTTGCGTCAATCCGGATGTCTTCCGCCAGCTTTCCCGCCGGCTCCTGCAGGGAGCATTCCCCACAGATATCGACCCCGATGACCTGCTGGTGACGGAAAACGCCTTCCACGATCTTTCCCAGCATCTCCAGGTTCATGCTGCCCTGGTCCCAGTTGGTCCTGGCGCATTCCCAATCCAGCACGTCTTTATCGATAGAGATATAAGCTGGCAGGTCGCCCCTGATTTTACGGATTTCCTCTTCCGCGCTGTGGTTTTCCATTTTCTGCATGCTGATGCAGATGACTTTCTCCCGCATCTGCTCCGGCAGGTTGCGGATCTGCGCGGGAGAGGGTCCCACCAGCACCATCTGGCGCAGCATGTTCCGTCTGCGCAGCATCTCGCCTGCCCAGCTGCCGCAGCTGACCAGGTCATGGATCATAGGGCGCTGCATATCCGTATGATGGTCAAATAAAAACAGCATATATGGCTGCCGGATCCGCTCCGTGATAATCCCGGTCACATAGTGGTAATTCCCATTGTCCAGGAAGTGGATCCCATGGATGCCATAAGGACGGATCCTCCTGCGGATTTCATTTGCCGCCTCCTGCGTCACGTATAAATTGGTACCCTGGATATCGCTGCAGTCGATCCGGTGGACCCCCTTTACTTTCTCTTCAATATCGTCCGGATAAATATGTGTAAAATCCAGGATATAATTGTCTTTATTGTTCCTTTTATTTCCTTTTTGTGTACCCATTTATTCTCTGTTTAATGAACCTGTGTCTTCTTTCATGTGCGCTTTTTTATTATCCTGTTTCTTGCACCTATTTCTACTTGCTGAGTTTATTTATCCCACATCTTGATACACCCATTCTTCTTTGCGCGCTTATCTGGTCTCCTGTTTTATGCGCTTCTTTACTCTTCCGCATCCGTGATGCGGCACACCAGCAGGGCAAGACCCGCTGCCATCATCCCGCTGTCCGGTTCCCGGATCCACTGCTCCAGCATTGCCAATATCGCCCAAATTGCCAACATAGGCATGGCGGATGTAGACCAGGAAATCCTGCGGATCATGCTTTCCAAAAAGGGAAGTACCCCAAAGAATGGATCATCCTCTGGACTGATATAAAAGCACGGATCCGTTTAATAGTTTAGCCATGCGCAAAAAGAGTAAACGGAAGTACCCCAAAAAAGCAAGGAATCCTCTGGGCTGATAGGAATGCACCGATCCGTTTGAAAGTTGAACCATGCCCCAAAGGGTGGCAAGAAATTTCGGTCATTCTCTGCTTTCATCCGATCCTGATCTTTTTATTGAGCCTGGCATCGTAAAGGCGCAGGTCTTCGTCCTTAAACACATTGAAGACCACTCTCTGTACGGAGGTATCCGGATTCTGGTCCAGCCATTTCCGTACGGTCTTTACGGCAATCTCGCAGGCCTTATCCTGGGGGAACATAAAGACTCCGGTGGAAATACAGCAGAACGCAATGGACTGGCAGGCATTTTCTGCCGCCATCTCCAGGCCCGCGCGGTAGCACTGCGCCAGCTGGTCTTTATGCTTCTGCGTCAATACAGGATATACGATAGGACCCACGATATGGATGACATATTTGGCGGGAAGGTTGTACCCCGGCGTAATCATCGGCACAGCCGTCGGCTGGAGATAATCCTCGCCATATTTTTTCCGAAGCTCCGACATCTGGCGGTGGCACTCGATGCGCATCTGGCAGCCGGCAAAGCTGTGGATGTTATTATCGATACAGTTGTGCCCCATCCGCCAGCAGCCTTCCATCTGGTTATTGGCCGCGTTCACCGCAGCGTCCACTTTCAAGGTCGTAATATCCCCCTGCCATACGCAGATCCTGGGATCCACCCTGGAAGGCTGTAAATCAGAGGCATCTGTAACCCCTTTATCCGCCGCGATCTGCGAAAGGACTTCGTCCTGGATTTTCAGGAATTCTTCTGAAGCCGGATACGGCGGGCGCACGTTAAACAGCCCCCGGAGCAGTTTCCAGCTTTTCTGCGGATGATCCGGAATCTTATATCCCGCATACTCGGGCATTTCATCCTGCAGTTCACGGATCAAAAATTCGATTTTTTCCTGCATTTTAATATTTCTCCAGAAAGCTGTGCCTTACCCCGTTTTTCTTGTAGCCGATGACCGTATCCAGGTTGACGTTTTCCATGCTCTTGAAAATATTTGCCGCGATCTGCGGCTCATCCTTGCACAGCGACGCGATCAGCTGCTTGGTTTCAAGACGTTTGGAAGAAGTCGTGCCGTCCGTATGGCAGGTTGTACAGGTATCTGTAAAATGGCAGGCGCACTGCAGGAAATGCAGGTCGTTATAATCCCTCCATGCGCAGATATCCTTTTCCCGGATTAAATACAACGGGCGGATCAGCTCCATCCCCTCAAAATGGGCGCTGTGGAGCTTGGGCATCATGGTCTGGAACTGGCCGGCATAAAGCATCCCCATCAGGACGGTTTCAATCACGTCATCATAATGGTGGCCAAGGGCGATTTTATTGCACCCGAGGTCCTTTGCCGCCCGATACAGGTACCCCCGCCTCATCCTGGCGCAGATGTAGCAGGGGCTCTTTTCAATATGGTCGACAGAATCAAAAATATCACTTTCAAATATGGTGATAGGGATCCCAAGGGCTTTCGCGTTGCTTTCAATCAATTCCCGGTTTGCTTTATTGTATCCGGGGTCCATGACAAGGAACGTCAGGTCAAAATGCATTTTCTTATGCCTCTGGATCTCCTGGAAAAGTTTTGCCATGAGCGTGGAATCTTTGCCGCCGGAGATACAGACTGCGATATGGTCCCCCTCGCTGATCAGCTGGTACTTCTTGCATGCCCTTGCAAAGGGGGAAAAGAGCTCCCTGTGGTATTTATGGCGGATGCTCTCTTCCGCCTTGTGCTGCTTTTCTTCCCGGGCTTTTTCATCCGCAAGACCGGAGCGGATATAACCCATGTAGCCGCCCTCCAGGCTGTAACAGTCCCTCCCCTGCAGGCAGGCCAAATCATCCAGATCCCTGGTCCTTCGCCCAACCTCACAGTAAAGGATAAGCTTTTTCTCCTTCGGGACCGCTTCTATCGCCTCAACTTTTTCACTGTTCCCATCTATCAGGTCTTCCAAATCGATATGCATCGCCCCTGGAATCATGCCATATGCGGTAAGCCCTTCATCCCGGACATCCACCAGCTCATAAGAGCCCTCTTCCATCCGGCTGAATTCATCAATCGATATTTCCTTCATCTTTTATATCCTTCTCATCTTCCTGCCGTTTTTCTGCAGCATTTCTTTACGGATAAACGTCACCATA
>CADBRV010000026.1 GCA_902797185.1 uncultured Lachnospiraceae bacterium | reverse complement strand
TTCCCGAAATGGTTTGACCTACCCTTCTGGAAAAAGAGATGGATCGATCGTTTTCGAAATGATCTGATCGATCGTTCTCGAAATGAGATTGCCTGTCTTTTCCGGAATGGAATATCATTCATCCTTTTCAAAACGCACACGGATGGAATTGGCATGTGCGGTCAGGTGCTCTGCCTCGGCAAACCGGATAATGTCTTCATGGATCGGTTCCAGGGCTTCCTTGGAATAGGAAATCACGCTCGATTTCTTGATGAAATCATCCACGGAAAGCGGGGAGAAGAATTTTGCGGTCCCATTGGTGGGAAGCACGTGGTTCGGGCCTGCGAAATAATCCCCTAAAGGCTCACTGCTGTAAGAGCCCAGGAAAATGGCGCCGGCGTTGCGAACCTTCGTCATCGTTTCATAAGGGTTCCTGGTCACGATTTCAAGATGCTCGGATGCAATCTCGTTGACCGTGTCAATAGCCTCGTCCATATTGTCTGCCAACAGGATATAGCCGTAGTTGTCCAGGGATTTCTGAATGATGTCCTTCCTGGAAAGCTCCTGTAAAAATCCATCTACCTGGGCGGATACTTCCTTTGCCAGTTCCTCGCTGGTTGTAACCAGGATGGCGCTGGCCATTTCATCATGTTCTGCCTGGGAAAGCAGGTCTGCTGCGACAAAACGCGGGTTGGCAGTCTCATCTGCCAGTACCATGATCTCGCTGGGGCCGGCGATGGAGTCAATGCTGACATTCCCGTAAACGGCTTTTTTCGCCAAAGCTACATAAATATTGCCGGGACCTACGATTTTGTCTACCTTCGGGATGCTTTCGGTACCATAAGCCATAGCCGCGATAGCCTGTGCACCACCTACTTTATAGATCGTATCCGCGCCTGCTTCTTTGGCGGCTACAAGGGTAGTCGGGTAAACTTTCCCGTCTTTTCCCGGAGGGGTGCACATGATGATTTCATCTACACCTGCAATTTTGGCCGGTGTAATATTCATCAATACAGAAGAAGGATAAGCGGCTTTTCCACCCGGTACATAAACACCGGTACGTTTCAGCGGGGTAATCCTCTGGCCTAAAATGCTGCCATCCGGTTTTGTGGTAAACCAGCTCTGCCTCTTCTGCATCTCATGGAATTCCCGGATGTTTTTCAGCGCCCGGCGCATGACCTCTACCAGCTCCGGATCCACCTGCTTGTATGCTTCCTCTTCCTCTTCGGGCGTTACCTTGATGCTGTCTTTATCCAGGTCCACCCCGTCGAATTTCTTTTCATAACCGAAAACGGCCTCGTCCCCTTTGGAACGCACATCCGCGATAATGCCTGCTACAGAGTCCTCATAGCTTCCATAGCTGGTAGTGCTCCTTTTTAAAAGGTTGGAAAGGATATCCGTCCTGTTTTCCGGTGTTAATTTTAATGTCCTCATTCTTATCCCTCTTATCTGTGCTTTATGCTTCTTTCTGCCTGATTACCTGGTCCAGCTTACGGATCAGTTCCGTAATCCTCTCGTGCTCCATCCGCATGCTGACCTGGTTTACCACCATGCGGGCGGAAAGGGGGCAGACCTCTTCGAGGACTACCAGCCCGTTTTCCCTAAGGGTGGAACCGGTCTCCACGATATCGCAGATCACTTCAGAAAGCCCTACGATGGGGGCAAGCTCGATGGAGCCGTTTAATTTGATAATTTCCACCGTCTGCTGCTTTGTATTATAGAAGTAATCCTTGGCAATTTTCGGATATTTGGTGGCTACACGGATCAGCTCATGGTGCTGCAGCAGTTCCTTTGCCTCTTTGGGACCTGCAATGCACATCCTGCATTTTCCAAAACCCAGGTCCAGGACTTCGTAGATGTTCCTTCCCTCTTCCAGGATCGTGTCCTTGCCCACGATACCGATATCGGCGGCGCCATATTCTACGTAAGTAGGGACATCCGGCCCTTTTGCCAAAAAGAAACGCATCTTTAAATCATCATTGACAAAGATCAGTTTCCTGGTGTCCTTATCTTCCATCTCCCGGCAGGTGATGCCGGCTTTTTCAAGAAGGGCCATGCTTTTGTCTGCCAGACGCCCCTTTGTCAGGGCAAATGTTAAATATCGCATTTTAAACTCCAGTTCGTTTTTCTTTCAAGTCATCGCCCGCAGGGCCAGGCGGCGGACATGCCCGCGCCAACGGCGCTTTTGACGGCATGGTTCTCCTTGATTTAATGTCATCCCCGCAGGGCCAGGCGGCGGCCATGTTGGACCTTAGATCCTCAGTACCTTGGCAAACGCACGGTCTTTGGCATAAACTTTGATTTCTTCCTTGGTAAAACGCTCATCGATTTTCTGAAGGACCACGTTCCTGCCTTCCCCTCTGAGGATGCGGGCTTCCTGCACCGCTTCATGGTGCTGCCCTTCCTTATATAAGAGGAGGATCCGGTCCACAGGAATGTCAATAGGGATCCTCTGCCTGGACAAAGCGGTCAGCAGCTGGTCTA
The DNA here is from genome assembly GCA_902797185.1 of uncultured Lachnospiraceae bacterium. GTDB lineage: Bacteria > Bacillota > Clostridia > Lachnospirales > Lachnospiraceae > RUG14243. The sequence goes on along the minus strand of CADBRV010000026.1, from coordinate 2,216 downwards.
CCTGTACCACAAAGCCGACCGCCGGAGACTGCTTGCCGAAATGGGAAAGCAGGCTGTCATAACGCCCGCCCTTTGCAACTGCTTCCCCGCTGCCAAATGTATACCCGTCAAAAATAATGCCGGTATAATAGTCATATTTGCTGAGGAAGCTGAGGTCAAAGGAAATATACTGCTGGCAGCCATAATCCTTCAGGGAATCATAAACTTCCACAAGGCGGTCAATGGCTTTTTCCGCTGCAGGGATTCCTTCCACATAAATACGGGCCTTGGAAAGCATGTCCAGCCCGCCATTTAAAGTGGAAAAATCACGAAAAATACGGCAGATCTTTTCGTCCTTTTTCTGCTGCTCCAGGACCTCATCCGCCGCATAATAATTTTTCGTGCAGACAAAATCCCGGATCGTTTCTTCTGTTTCCGCGTCAATGGAAGCCGCTTCGCAGATCGCTTTATAAAACCCTACGTGGCCGACGCTGATCTGGAATTCCCTGATGCCTGCACGCAGGAAGCTTTCAATGGTCATGGCCAGGATTTCCGCATCTGCGTCCGCGCTGTCGTCTCCCAGTAGCTCCCCGCCGATCTGCGTGGATTCCTTGAGCCTCCCCTGGTAGCTGGAATTATTAATGTAGGTATTTCCAAGATAGGAAAAACGCAGGGGCAGCTTTTCCGCTGAAAAATATTTTGCGGCCGCGCGGGCAATGGACGGGGTGATATCCGGCCGAAGGACCAGGGTATTTCCTTCCCTGTCGAAAAACTTGAACAAGTCCTTGGAAGGCGTAGTCCCCACGTCCTTCCCGAAAACATCAAAAAATTCAAAGTCCGGTGTCTGGATGGGCTGGTAGCCATATAAGCTGAGGATGTCCAGCAGGTGTTCCTGCAGGACCAGCTTTTCGGCATACTCCCTGTCGTATAAATCTCTTACGCCTTCTGGCGTATGAAGGATTCGGTTCATTTCTTTCTCTCCGATAAACGCTTTAGTGTGCTAATACGATAGTATGCTACCACGTTATATTATAAAATTCAACTTTTTTATCTAAATACCCTGATGTTAAGGAGCAATCCGGAATGCTGGCAGCATAAACGGGATACCAGGCAAGCCGGATAAAGGCTCTTAAAGAGGCTGCCTTCTGCCGTGTCCCTTTCTGTGCTCCGTATTATTTCGATACTTTATTTAAGTCCCATGATCAGGCGTGCCCTCGTCCCGAATGTCCAGGTCTTTCTGGACCATTTCCAGATAAGGGATCCAGAGCCGGTTTGGGGAATGGAAGAAGAAATCTTCCGTAAGTTCGTCAATCTTGAAGCTTTTCCTGCCGCCCCTCTGCATCCTGTCCCAAAAATATTTCATTTCTTCAAACCGCAGGTAATAAAACAAGTCCCGGTTTGTGAAATAAATCAAAAGGAAGGTGATCCCCTGCTGGCGCTCAAACTCTTCCATAAAACTGACCTGGTGGGGATGGATATTGTGCAGCGGGAAAGTGTCCTCCCGGCATTCCTTTGCATCAAAGGCAAGAGGTATGCCCTGGACCACGCCGATATAATCCACGGTACTTTTCTGGTCGAAATATGCCAGCGTGATATGCCTGGTTTTCTGGTCAATGGAAATAGGCGTGATGGGCGTGGGGATTTTCTGGACCAGGGCCAGGTGCTCCACTGCGTAACGATGGTTTGTATGGTTTACTAATTCTTCCAGCGTAGAGCCGCGGAGCCCTCTGGAATTCCATGTAGCCAATAAAATGCACCTCTCTGGTTATCGTAACGAGGGACCCGCTTCAGCGGGAAGATTCCTTGCGATACGGCTAATGCAGCGTCTGTCCTTATCCCGTAAATTTCCTTATATAATATACTCTTTTACCCGTTTTTGTTCAACTATGCAATCGTCCGGGCAGGAACAGGCAGTAAACAGCTGACCTCAGCACCTGGACCGAGGTTATTCCTGTAGAAAGATGCCCAGGAAAAGCGATAAATAGCTTTTCCTGGGCATCTTTCTACAGGAACGGCAAATGCTTGCAAACCGGATTAAAAAAACCTCCAAGCAGCCTCCTGCCAGAAAGGCAATAGATCGCTTTTCCCGGAACGCTTTCTACATGAATGGCAACGTGCCGGCAAGCAGGAAGAAAAAAAGCCCCTCCCGGCAGCCTCCTGCCAGGAAGGGCAATAATATCTGCAGATCCGCGCCATGAAAATCCGCAATCCGTGCGAAGGCGCAGCCTAAGCCATCG
>CADBRV010000025.1 GCA_902797185.1 uncultured Lachnospiraceae bacterium | reverse complement strand
TATTTACAGAATACTTTTGCGCGGCACCCATGCTTGCCGCACAGGTCCTTATATCGCCGTTCCATACATTCATTCCCGCCAATGATAACAACACTCATAAATTCTCTTCCATATATAGCGCAAAGAGGTACCCGCTTCAGCGGGAAGATCCCTTACGATGCACTGGCTGCATCGTCCCATGTCATCACCCGAAGGGTGTTGACGCAGGCCGTGCCCTCACGCGAAGCGTGATCTTTCATGGCGCGGCTCTCTTTAAGGACGATTTGGAATGCGCCCTCTGTCCTTTTCTTACGGAAGATTACTCTCCCTTCTAATGTTATATTGATCTTATGTCAGTTATATTAATCTAACTTATGCTGAAAGTCAAGAGCAAATCTAAAAAAAGAAGGGAGGCCCTTCTCTTTCAAAGGAATCTCCCTCCAAAAAAGAGCCGCCCTCCAACCCCCAGGCAATACATCCATCGGATAGACGGCGGCTTAAAACCTGCACTTCAACGCGTTATGCCAGCTGTATCGCCGAAAGACGGTTTGGGATGCGTCATCTGTCCTTAATTATATAAATAGGTACTTTGTGTTATAGCTTCCCTTTTACCAGAGCATCAATCGATTTGCTTCTTTGCGCAGCTGCTCCCGGAAATCCGGATGGGAAATGGCAATGAGGTTTTCCACCCTCTGCCTTACAGAACGGTTGCGGAGGCGTGCCACCCCATATTCTGTCACCACATAATCCGCCAGGTTCCTGGGAATCGAAACTACCGCACCCGGTGAAAGCTGCGGCTTGATCTTGGAAATCGTGCCGCCTTTCGCGGTGGATGCCATTGCCAGTATCACTTTGCCTCCCTTGGAATGGAAAGCGCCATAAGCAAAATCCAGTGCCCCTCCCGTGCCGGAATACTGGCGGGAGCCGATGCTTTCCGAGCATACCTGCCCCGTCAGGTCCATCTCCATGGCTGTGTTGATGGAGACCATATTGTCATTTTGGGCGATGGTAAAAGCATTATTGACATAAGAAGCGGGCAGGATTTCCACCTTGGGATTCCGGTCCATATATTCGTACAACGCGTCATCTCCCCAGGCAAAAGCCCCCACTGCCTTGCCGGTATTGATATTTTTCCGTTCATTGGTAACCGCCCCGGAACGCATCAGTTTTCCCATGGAAGAAGTGATCATTTCCGAATGGATTCCCAGGTCTTTCTTTACAGCAAGGGCTTCTCCTACCGCGTTAGGCATGCCTCCGATGCCCAGCTGGATACAGTCCCCGTCCTCCACCAGCCCGCAGACATATTCCGCGATCTTTTGCTCCACCGGGGAAGATTTTACAAGTGGGGCATGGGCAAGGGGGAGGACCGCTTCATATATATAGTCTGCCTTTTCGATGGGCACTGCTGTCTTCCCATATACCCTCGGGATATTCGGGTTCACTTCGAAAATGACCCTGTCGGCAGCTTCCATGCACTCCAGCGAAATCTGCAGGTCCATGGAAAGATAGACATTCCCGTTTTCATCCATCGGCGAGACAGCGGCGGCAAATACGGTAGGGCGTTTGGTTTCCACCATGGTTTTCCCTCCGGCGGATAAATCCATGGGCACCATATGGCACCGTCCGCTGGCATGGGTTGCCCTGCATTCCTTGTTGTAAAACCAGGTATAAATATCGATCTTCCCCTTCAGGGACGCGTCGTACATGACCGGGTAATCCCCCATCATCAGCATGGTCCAGAGAACCACGTTTTCCACCCTGGGCGCTGCCAGGTGCAGGTGGCTTAAAAACCAGGCGGGCTCGTCCCCATAGGTCGCGCAGGCGATGACATCGCCGGAGTGGACCAGGGATAAAGCCCCCTCCGGGGTGCCGCATTTTTCTTTGTAATATGTTTGATGGTCCATCACTTTTCCTCATAATTTATCGTAAGGAGGGCCTGCTTCAGCGGGAGGATTCCTTGCGATGCACTAGCCGATTATCTGCTACCTGAAGGTCTGGCATGATATGCACCTTCGGACTTATTGCCCATAAAAAAGGAGCCTTTTGAAAGGCTCCTTAAAATCATATTCCAGAATCCTTGTCAGGAAAAGTATACACCAAATCCTGTACCTTTGCCCGGGAAGCTTCCTCTTCCATATTCCTCTTCCGTTCCCGGAACGTCCTTACTATTAATATAGCGGAAATAACCGTTGTCAGGATGTCTGCCGCCGGAAATGGTAGGCTTTACCTGCCATTTCCGCCAGGACCGCCCCCGGGAGCTCCTCCTCCGCCAGGACCGCCCCCGGGGCCACCCCCGCCAGGAATGCCTCCGGTAAGCTCTGTTACCTGCTCTCCATTTACCGTGACCGTGCCGCCATTGAAAGTGCGGGAATACCCTTCCCCGCAGTCGAAAGCAGACTGGGCCGTGATATCAACGGTGCCGCCATTTACTACAATATTCCCGTTGGAGTCCACGGCGTCCGTATCCCCTTGCGCCATGTCAATGGTAATATCGCCGCCATTTATTTCCGCCAGGATCGGGAAAGCTGTAGACTTGCGGCTGGCATTGATGCCGTCATCCGACGCATCGATCTGGATGGTACCGCCGTTCAAAATAACATAGGTGGATTCCAAGCCTTCCACTGCCGAAATGTCCATGGTGCCGCCATCGATCCTCATGATCGTGGTGCCCTGCATCCCATCATCGTCAGCATCAATCGTATAGGTGCCGCCCGCGATATAAATCCATCCCTTTGTGTCATCATCGGAATCTTCGCTGTGGAACCCGTCCTTTCCGGATTGAATTGTAAAGGTGCCATCCAGCACGGCGATGGAATTGTGGCCTTCAATGGCATCCTGGTCACAGTTGATATCATATGTGCCCCCGGTAATTTTCAAACCATCCTTCGCGCTGATGCCATTGTCCGTGGAATCGATGGTGATGGATCCAAGACCGTTCAGTGTCAAATCATCCTTCGCAAATATAACGGCGTCTGTATCATCTCCCGTCTGGCTGTCCGCGGTAAAAGTGCCTGTTACAGACAGCGTATTCTCCGATTCCGTAGTGGTGATAAATGTCTTTTTCGCGGAAACCACATAGATGGCCGGCGCATCCTCATTGGTGATGGAAACCCCGTCCAAAACAATCTGGACCTTCGCGTCATCTCCCGCGTCCACCCGGATCGTGCACCCGGAAGCCGTGCCGCTGACCACATAAATGCCTTCTTCCATAATATCCACGTCTTCCCCATCACTGAGGGTAATGGACTGGGCAGAAGAAGTGTCCGCCTCCTGCTCCTGGTCACGGTCTGTAAAGAACGTGTCTGTCAGGTCCGTCCCTTGGCCGCTGAGAAGGGCTTTCTCCTTTTTGGAAAGGGAAGAGGTATCGATAGTGCTGTTTCCGGAGGAATCCGCGTTGGAAGATACCCAGACGGCGTCTGCTGCCGGATTAAAGGGGACAGCGGATGCATCTCCAGTAGCTGGATAAGCTGTCCCATCCCCGCTGGCACCCTTCCCGGATTCTCCTGATGCTGCGCCGGATCCCGATGCCGTGCCGGAAGCGCCGCATGCTGCCATAGACAGCGCAAACACCAGTGACAATACTGCACAGGCTCCCTTCAGGAGCCCTGCACTCCCCTGCCTGCTTCCTTTTTCCCAATCCCGTCTTGACTGATTTTGCACTTCCGGATATCGTCTTTTTCCTGTTTTCTCCTTATGATCCCCTTTTTTCTCTTTCATGGCTGGTCCCTCATTTGCCTTTTCCGCCGGCGGGCAGTCTCTCCTTCTACCTCTGCCGGCTTCTCCATAATGTCCTGATGACATCACTATACCAGACAGCCGGGGAAAACGATTGGCCAAAATGTGAGAAATTTGTTATAAAAAAAGGCGCCCGGATAGGACGCCCTTATATAGGAAAACAGAAAGATATCATCCATTGCCTTTCCGGCAATGATATGCTCTTTTTATAGGCAACGCCATGCAGATTCGAGCTCTGCCCGACGGCGCAGCCGCCATCCCACCCTTTGGGTGATGGCATTATAGTTCCTCTAACTTTCCTTCCATATAGGCACGAAGTGCCGCCTTCGTACTTCCTTCAAAAGTGAGGCATTTTATGCCTGCTTTCTTAAGGTCATGAAGGGCGTGAGGCGCGAACCCGCGGCAGATGACCACGTCGGCACGCACATCCTGCAGCGTGCTGATACTGGTGGAAAGCCTGGAATCCGGAAGAGAAAGCATCATCTTCCTTACTTTTTTCCCAAACATCAAATTGTATAGTTCAAAATAAAGTGTCTGCTCAAAATAAGGCAGTTCCTTCCCGCCGTTATACGCGATTGCGACATGCTCCATGCCTTTCATTTTCGGGGTATGGATGTCATTTCCCATCCCGGCCTCCTCCTTATCCTTTTCAGAAACAAAGCCACTATCTAGTTATTTGTATCTAACTATTAGAATACCACGCTTTGCAAGGGCAGTGCTACTTGTTTTTCTCTGCCAGGGGCCTGCTATTTATGGAAAAAAGGGGATGCTTTGGAAAAGCGATGGCTAGCCTTTCCAAAGCATCCCCTTTTTCCATATCATGCATGATACTTATAATCTGAAAAAATACTGGGAGAAATCATCCTGCCGGCATAAAGCACCATTCGCCATTTTTTCTATATCTTGCAACGGAAGGATTACTTATGTTTCGCTGCCATAGACCTGCTGTTCATGTAACAAGTTGCTTTGGAAATGCTATTTATCGCTTTTCCAAAGCAACTTGTTACATGATATACATAATGCTGCAGCCTCTGTCCTGAAAAGCCTTTTCAATCCGAGGTATCCGAATCCATCTGGACAAAGACCTGGTAATCCGGGAACGCTTCCTGGATCTTGTCCCGGATCTTTTGGCATTCCGCGGCACGGTCAGGAGCGTCAAAGCTGATGACCGTATCGATCTGCAAATGCTTTTTCTCCGGGACCATATAAAAGCCATGGGTCTGGAGCACATAAGGATCTTCTTTCGCAATCTTTACCACCTGTGCCTCGATCCTGGCAGCCTCGTCATCCCCGGTGTTCTGGGCATAAACGCTGATGCCGGTGAGGATGACCCGGGTTTCCTCGTACACCTTCATGGTGATTTCCCTGGTCAGGGTATCGATCTGGGCAGCTGTATAGTAATCCGGGATTTCAATATGGACGGATCCTACCATACGCTCCGGCCCGTAATTGTGGACCAGGAGGTCATAGGCACCATCGACGCCTTCAAAACTGCTGACGATTTCCTTGACCTTCCGGGCAGTATCCGCATCTACCCGTTCGCCCAGTACTTCATTGATCGTATCCTTCAGCATGTCAATCCCCGATTTGATAATGACGGCAGAAATGACTACGCCCAGGTAGGCCTCAATGGATACTCCTGTAAAAATGAAGATCAACGCCGCTACCAGCGTAGACAGGGAAAGGATCGAATCGTTCTTTGCGTCCTTTCCGGAGTTACCCAAAGACTCGCTGGAAGCTTCCTTCCCCTTTTTGATGAAGAAGGTACCCAGCAGGATCTTTACGACTACCGCCGCTGCCACGATGATAAGGGCTGCCATGCCATAGTCCGGCGCCTGGGGATGGATGATCTTTTTCACCGATTCCACCAGGGACTGGATGCCGGCATATAATACCAGCACCGAAATGATCATGGCGCTTAAATATTCCACCCTGCCATATCCCAGGGGATGCTTTTTATCCGGCGCTTTTGCCGCCAGCTTCGTCCCCGCGATGGTAATAATGGAAGAGAGGGCATCACTTAAGTTGTTTACCGCATCCAAAGTAATCGCGATGGAATGGGAAAGGATGCCCACCACTGCCTTAAAAGCTGCCAGGAATACATTGGCAAAAATACCAGCCACACTGGTCCGGATAATGATTTTATCCCGCTCTTCGTTCAAGCTAGACTCATCTTCTTTCTCTTATCAAAATACTTCTTAACTTCCGCAGACGCTACGCCGCTGAGTGCCACCAGGGCAATCAGGTTCGGGATTGCCATAAGGCCGTTTACAATATCCGCGATGGTCCATACGGCAGACACTGTCATGTACGGCCCGATGAATACGCAGAGGATGTAAAGAAACCGGAAAATTTTGGTTGCCCGCACGCTGTTATGGGACAGGTAATCCAGGCACCTTTCACTATAATAATCCCATCCCAGGATCGTTGTAAATGCGAAGAAGATAAGGCACAGCATCAAAAGGAAAGCCGATACCTGTTCCGGCAGCGGGAGTCCCAGCTGGAATGCCTTTGTGGTAATCTGCACCCCTTCCAGACCGTCGATTTTCCAAGCGCCCATGATGACGATGGAAAGCCCGGTCATGGTACAGATAATCAGGGTATCGATAACCGTGCCTAGCATGGAAATCAGTCCCTGGCGCACCGGTTCGTTGGTCTTGGCTGCTGCTGCCGCGATGGGTGCGCTGCCCAGGCCTGCCTCGTTGGAGAAGATGCCTCGGGCAATCCCTTTCTGCATGGCCATCAGCATGGCGCCTAAAGCACCGCCGGCTGCGGCACGCAGGCCGAAAGCGCTCTGTACGATTTCCGCAAATGCTGCCGGAATGGCAGGGATATGGGTCAAAATGACGATTAACGCAATCGCGATATAAAGCACTGCCATGAACGGCACGATCTTTTCGGCTACTTTGGAAATCCTCTGGAGGCCGCCGATGATGACCAGCCCTACGAAGAAGGTCAAGAACAGGCCTGCAATAATCGTGCTGATGGAATAGTCCGTGCCCAGCATGCTGACAGCGTGTGCCTTGTTTGGATCAAAAAAGTTCTGTACCGCGCTGGTGATACCATTGATCTGGGTAAAAGTACCAATGCCGAACAGGCCTACAAGCAGGCCAAAGAAAGCAAAAATCTTAGCCAGCCATTTCCAACCATGTCCCATTCCGTTTTCAATATAGTAGAATGGGCCGCCTACGATATGGCCATCTTCCGCTTTTGTCCTGTATTTTACAGCCAGCATACATTCTGTAAATTTCGTAGCGGTACCTACCAGGGCTGCCATCCACATCCAGAACAGCGCGCCCGGGCCGCCTGCCGCGATCGCGGTAGCCACGCCGACGATGTTCCCGGTACCGATGGTAGCGGAAAGCGCCGTACATAATGCCTGGAAACTGGTAACGTCGCCGCTGCCTTTTACGCTGTCTTTTTTCGTGCTTTCTTTCGAAAACAGCAGCTTGAAGCCTAGCCCCATTTTACGGAACTGGAGCCCTCTTAAGCGGATCGTAAGCAAAAGCCCGACCGCTAAAATTGCCACAATCAGCGGGACGCCCCAAACCATGTTGTCAATTTTGGATAGCAGGTTGTTAAATGCTTCCATTCTCTTGTCTCATCCTCCTCAAACGAAAATTCCCCGCAGCGTAAAAAGTCCTAACCCCTAACCTGCCGGGCGTATCTTCCTTCGCCCTGTGCCAGACAGATAAATATTGATAATCGCCGCGTCTACATAATGGAATAAAGAAGATGTCATCCGGACATGTACAAAAAAGTACACGAAAAAAGAGCAGATCCAAAAGGATCCGCTCTCTAAAGAGTACTGAACGGGAAATGATGCATAGAAGCGATATTCATATGCTCTGTCCGTTTGCCTGAGAGATCAGCAGCCCCGCTTTTTCCACCAGATACATGGAAAAGGAAAAGCCTGCCTTACACCTTCGGCGCCCATAAAAGGGACTCTCCAGAGATCATCACAATATCTGATAATACACGTCTATCGCTTTCCTGTCAATTTGTTATCCTGAAATTTCTTTCATCCTGCCGCCTTTTCCATCTGTATATTATGCCCAGAGGGGGCAGGGCTTCCCAATAGGAAGCCGTTCTGCCACGAAAGCACCCCGGGCTAAGCGGGAAGCCCCGCCCTCCTGGCGGCTTCAGAAGAAGGATTCCTTATTTTTCCGCCTTGAATTTGTTTGCCGGGTCTTTGCTCAAAGCTTCCCTTCCGGTGGGCGCAGACCATACCGCATCCCAGTCGGTAGTGGGCACTACGATGTCATAGAATACGTTTTCACCATAATCCAGCTCTCCTTCGCTCTTGCTGGCAGCAAAATCCTTGAAATAGGTATTATGCCGGAACGCAGGCACCTGGTACAAATCCCTGGCATATGGCCAGAGGTTCTTATAATCCACCAGCCTGTGGAGGCAGGGCCCGATATTGTGGGAATAGCTTACGTCAAACCGGGCCAGAGTCGTATACAGGCGCACATCCGAATCGGTGATATAGTCGCCGAACAGGAACCTGCGGTCTTCGAGCCTCTTGTCCATAGCGTCAAACCCGGCAAAAAGTGTCTCGTAAGCATCGGAAAATGCCTGCAGGGTCTGGGCAAACTGCGCACGGTAAACCGCGTTGTTTACATTTTCAAACAGCCAGATGTTGAGCTTGTCAATCTCATCCCGGAGCTCTTCCGGGTAAAGGTCCGGCGCGCCTTCCTTATGGAAAGGCTTGAATTCCTTCTCGAAATAATTGGTCAGGTGGTGGTAGTCATTGTTGACCACTTTTTTCTCTTTGTAATCCACCAGGGCCGGCACCGTCGCCCTTCCTTCATAAGACGGGTCCGCGTTATAATATAGCTCGCTGAGGAACCTGGCGCCGGTCTCCGGGTTGATGTGGTCCGGGGAATTAAGGAATTCCCATCCCAGTACTTCGGGATAAGGATCGTCATCCCAGTCCACTATTTCCACTTTGATAGCATCCTGCAGCCCTAAAAGCTCCCTGACGATGGAAGCACGGTTGGACCAGTTGCAGCCCTTTGCCCAGAACAGGATATAGCGGTCCTTTTCGATGGGGTTTTTCCCTTCGCCGAAGCCGGTCGTAAAATGGTTCGGCTGGCGGTGGAAGTTGCCATATTTGTCAATTTCGGTATTCGTCTCGATGGGGCGGACCCTTACGTCCCTGCCATCTACTTTAATCCATTTTGAAGCCATATCCGTCCCTCCTTATTTGTGCTCGATCCCTGCGTCGCCATGCTCCAGAAGGAACTTGTTCCCCGGGTCCTTGGACAGATGTGCCCTGCCATGGGGAGCGCCCCAGTATTTGTCAAAGTCGATCTGGTCTAAGAAGCGGGCGTTAAAGGTTTCCATCAGTGCGCCCTCTTTGCCCTTGGGGTTGGCAAAGTCCTTAAAATAAGTGTTGTTCTTAAATGCCGGGATCTGGTACAAGTCCCTTGCATAAGGCCAGAGGTTCTTATAAGCAAACAGCGGGTGCTTCGTATGCCCCAGCTGCAGGGTATAACGGATGTCCAGCCTTGCAAGCGTCACATAAAGGCGCACGTCTGAGTCTGTGACATAATCCCCAAACAGGAAACGCCGGTTTTCCAGCCTCTCTTCCAGCTTGTCCATTCCTGCATAGAAAGCGTTATAGGCATCCCAGTAAGCTTCCTTGGTAGTAGCGAACCAGCATTTATAAACGCCGTTGTTGATATTGTCAAACAGCCAGGCGTTCATGGCGTCGATTTCATCCCTCAGCTCCACCGGGTAAAGGTCCGGCGCGTTTTCCTTATGGAAAGGTTTGAAATCCACCTCGAAATAATTGGTCAGCCAGTTATAGTCATTGTTGACCACTTTTCCTGTCTTGACATCGATCAGTGCCGGCACCGTGGTACGGCCGGTATAATCATCATCCGCCTTGTAATAGGCTTCAGATAAAAACTGGATGCCCAGGTCCGGGTCCACGTTGTCCTTGTCATAAACAAATTCCCAGCCCAGGTTCTTCTCATGGGGCGCATGTTCTACCATATTGACGCCGATGGCATCTTCAAGCCCCAAAAGCTCCCTGACGATGGAAGCCCGGTTGGACCAGTGGCAGAGCTTTGCCCAGACCAGCTTATAGCGTCCCTTTTCCACCGGGTTTTTCCCTTCTCCAAAACCCGTGGTAAAGTGGTTTGGCTGGCGGTGGAAATAGCCGTTCTCATCCACTTCCTGCCCCCATTCTGTCGGGCGGGCCCGGATCTTCCTTCCATTTACAATTTCATAATCAAAATCTGCCATGAGCACTCCTTTTCCGCTTTTTTCATGCTATGCCGCCAAAACGGCTGCAAAGCGATTTATGCCTCTGTACCTTGCACACTTCCTGTCCTGTATTTTTCCAGCGCGCATCTGCGCCTGTATCCTTTGTATCATCCTGCATCCGTTAATTAAATAATATATTCCGGCTGCTCTATTTTGTTCATCTTCGCGAAAAATTCCCTGGTCCTTTCATTCTTCGGATGGTCAAAGACCTCGGAAGGCGTGCCGTTTTCCACAATATGGCCATGGTCCAGGAAGATCACCCTGTGGGAAACGTTGCGGACAAAACTCATTTCATGGGATACCAGGATCATGGTCAGCCCTTCGGATGCCACCCTCTTGATGGTATCCAGTACTTCCCCTACCAGCTCCGGGTCCAAAGCCGAAGTCGGCTCATCCAGAAGCAGGAGCTCCGGTTTCATGGCCAGCGCCCTGGCAATGGCCACCCTCTGCTGCTGCCCGCCGGAAAGATGTTTAGGGTAATGGTTTTTCCAGCTGAGCATCCCGACCTTGTCCAGTTCTTCTTCCGCTATTTTCTTTGCCTTGGCCTTGTCCATTTTACGGACTGTTACAAGGCCTTCCATCACATTCTCAAGGGCTGTCTTTTTCTCAAAAAGGTTGAATTTCTGGAATACCATCCCGGTCTTGCGGCGAAGCCCTGTAATCTCCGCCCGGTTCTTTTTGGAAAGGTCCACGACCTTCCCGTCCATTTCCAGCTCCCCTCTTTCCGGAACCTCCAGCTGGTTCAGGCACCTTAAAAAAGTAGACTTGCCGGTACCGGAAGGCCCGATAATGCTCAGGACTTTGCCTTCTTCCACAGAAAGGCTGATATCGTCCAGCACGACGTTGTTCTTGTATTTTTTGGAAAGATGGCGAATCTCGATCATATCCCCTGACCTCC
>CADBRV010000024.1 GCA_902797185.1 uncultured Lachnospiraceae bacterium | reverse complement strand
GAGCTGGGCGTTTTAAGCGTCTGCCGGGATGGCTACTATTATCCCAGGACGCTGCAGGCACAGACCGTGCTGGATGCCCTGCGCTTTACGCTAGACCGCCAAGGAGTCCATGTAATTTGCGATACTTCCGTATCCGGCATTTCCGGCTTGGAAGGGGATTTCCATCTTTTGTTAAAAGGCCGTGATGGAAAGACGATACAAAGAACCTTCGGACGCATCATTTTTGCGACCGGGGGCCTGGCTTTCCCTTCCTCCGGCAGCGATGGGAGCGCAGACCCCCTGGTCCGTTCCTTGGGACACCATATTACGAAGAGGTATCCCGCCCTTACCGCTCTGAATACCAAAGAAAAGCTGTCCCCCTCCTGGAAAGGGGTAAGGGCAGATGGGAAGGTTTCCCTTTTATGCAATAGCAAGGTACTGCAGCAGGAAGAAGGACAGGTCCAGCTTACCGATTATGGAGTATCCGGCATCCCGGTCTTCCAGATGAGCCGAAACGCCGCAAAGCTTTTAGGGGAAGGGAAGGAAGTATCCATTTCCCTGGATTTTCTCCCGGAACTTACGGAAGAAGGGCTTGCCAAAGAGCTTGGGCGCAGGTCCCTTCGGAAAGACGAAAGCCTGGAAAAGGCGCTCTGCGGCCTGATCCATAAAAAGGTGCTCTTTGTACTGCTGAAAAAGGCAGGCCTTTCCCCGGAAAAGGCTGCAGGCACTGTTCCCGAAGACGGATGGGGACGCCTTGCTTTCCTGATGAAGCATTACTCCGCAAAGGTCACCGGGACCCAGCCTTTTTCCAAGGCACAGGTGACCGCCGGAGGGATTGAATTATCGGAAGTGGATCCCGCTACGATGGAATCCCGCATCAAAAAAGGCATTTACTTTGCAGGGGAAATGCTGGATATCGATGGACGGTGCGGCGGCTACAACCTGCAGTGGGCCTGGTCTTCCGGGGCGCTGGCAGGAAAAAGCGCAGGAGGTAGCAGCACATGCTGAAAATTACGAACTTAAAACTGGATTACAGGCATACGGACAAACAGCTGCTTTCTGCTGCTGCCGGGGTGCTGCATGTGGACCCCCAGCAGGTCAAAGGGCTGGAGATTGTCCGCCGTTCCCTGGACTGCAGGAAAAAGCCGGACCTTTCCTATGTCTATACACTCCATGTCTCCTGCAGTAAAAGCCTTGAAAAAAACATCCTGCGCAAGCGCAGGAAGAATGTGTCTGAAGCGGAAGAGGAGCCCTATTCTTTCCATGCCGATGGCACAGAAAAGCTCCTGGCGCCCCCTGTCATCGTAGGATGCGGGCCTGCGGGCCTTTTCTGCGGCCTGGAACTTGCAAGGCATGGGTACCGTCCCATCCTCATCGACCAGGGAAAGCCTGCCCAGGAACGCAAAAAAGACGTGGAACGTTTCTGGAACGGCGGCCCTCTCCTGGAGCACAGCAACGTGCAGTTCGGGGAAGGCGGCGCAGGGGCATTTTCCGATGGAAAATTAAACACCCTGGTAAAAGAAAGGGGCGGGAGGAACCGGAAAGTGCTGGATGAATTCATCCATTTCGGGGCAGACGAAGACATCCGGATTGACGCAAAGCCCCATATCGGTACAGACAGGCTGCTGCGGATCCTGGAAAAAATGCGTATGGAAATCCTTTCCTATGGCGGCATTTTCCATTACGAAACAAAATTGGAAGGGCTTTCTCGGAAAACGGATGACATCTTCCGTCTTTCCTTGTCAGAGGGCAGGGAACTTGCTGCAGGGGCTGTGGTCCTGGCCATTGGAAACGGCGCCAGGGACACGCTCCCTATGCTGCTGGAAACAGGGCTTCCCATGGAGCAGAAACCTTTCGCGGTGGGCCTTAGGATCGAGCACCCCCAGGAGTTCATTGACCGCAACGCATATGGAAGGACCGCACAGGAAGCAGGGCTTTCCCCTTCCCCTTATAAAGTGACCGCAAAAACGCCGATGGGCCGGGGAGTCTATTCTTTCTGCATGTGCCCGGGCGGCTATGTCATTAACGCTTCCTCGCAGAAGGAGGCGCTGGTGGTAAACGGCATGAGCTACCATGACCGGGGCAGCGGGAATGCCAATTCCGCCATCGTGGTTACGGTATCGGAAAAAGATTTTGGCGGCAGCAGCCCTCTGGCAGGATCCTTGTTCCAGGAAAGCCTGGAGAAAAAGGCATACCGGCTGGCAGGCGGGAAAATCCCGCAGCAGTACCTGGGGGATTTCCTGGAAGGGAAAAGCAGCGCTTCTTCTCCCAAGGGAGGCTTTTCTTCCTGTACAAAAGGGGCTGCCGAATTCTGCAGCTTAAAGGGGCTTTTCCCGGAAGAAATAGAAGAAGCTTTAAAGTGCGGCCTTGCGCAGTTCGGGAAAGAAATCCCCGGCTTTGACAGGGCGGATGCCATTTTATCCGGGGTGGAAAGCAGGACTTCCTCTCCGGTCCGGATCCCCAGGGACGGGCGGATGGAAAGCGTCATGCGGGGCATCTATCCCTGCGGGGAAGGGGCAGGATATGCGGGCGGCATCGTGTCTGCCGGCATGGACGGCCTTAAATGCGCCCAGGCCATAGCGCACCGGTTCGCGCCGGAAGACCCCATACAGGGATAAGCAGAAATTGATATCAGATTTACATAGAGTTTGCGCTGGAATAGCAGAAAGCATTTATACAGCATGGCTGGAAAAAACCTGCATGCCCTGCATCCGTACGGTCATGGATGCAGGGCGCAGGCCGCCTATGTGTGATAGATACAAAGAAGGAGAAGGACCGTGTCGGATTTTTCGCCGATGATGAAAAAATACCTGGAGACAAAAAAGGAGTATCCGGACTGCATCCTTTTTTACCGGCTGGGCGATTTTTATGAAATGTTTTTCGATGATGCCATTACGGCATCCAGGGAACTGCAGCTTACCCTTACCGGGAAAAACTGCGGCAAGGAAGAGCGGGCGCCTATGTGCGGCGTCCCCTACCACGCGGTGGACACCTACCTGGACAAGCTGGTGGGGAAAGGTTACAAAGTAGCTGTCTGCGAGCAGATGGAAGACCCGAAGAAAGCCAAAGGGCTGGTAAAACGGGCCGTGATCCGGGTAGTGACGCCCGGGACCAACTTCAGCGCCTCAGGCCTGGATGACAAGAAAAATAATTACATCTGCTCCGTCTATTCGGAAAACGGTACCTTCGGGCTGGCTGTTTCTGACGTGACCACAGGCTTTTTTACCTTTACAGAGCTGACGGATATCCGGATCCTCTCCGATGAACTGGTGAAATTTTCCCCGGCGGAGCTTTTGTGCAACGGGGCTTTCCTTTCCACTTACCCGAAGGAAACAAAGGCCATGCAGGAGAGGCTCCATATTTCCTTTACCAATCTGGCGGACCGGTATTTCCGGAAAAGGAACTGTGAAGAGACCCTGAAAGGCCATTTCCATACTGCCGGGCTGGAAGGCATCGGGCTTTCCGACTATTATACCGGCATGGTCGCCAGCGGCTCCCTTTTCGCTTACCTTCTGGAGACACAGAAGAATGACCTTTCCCATATCCGGGAAATCAAGGCATATGAAACCAGCTCCTGCATGATGCTGGACAGCGCCACCAGGCGGAACCTGGAGCTGACGGAGACCATGCGGGAAAAACGTACAAATGGATCCCTGCTCTGGGTTCTGGACAAGACAAAGACGGCCATGGGAGGGCGGCTCCTTCGGGCATGGATTTCCCAGCCCCTTTTGGACCGGCAGAAAATAGAAGAGCGGCATGATGCCGTGGAATCTTTCCAGCGGAATATGATTACCCGGGAAGAGATCCGGGAATACTTAAACAGCGTCTATGACCTGGAACGCTTGACCGGCAGGGTGACTTATAAAAGCGCATCCCCTAGGGACTTAAACGCGTTCCAATCTTCCCTGCAGTACCTGCCTGCCATCCGCCAGGCCCTTTCGGAGTTTGACGGCAGCCTGGTCAGGAAGATCGAAGAGGACCTGGACCCCTTGGAAGACATCTGCCATCTGGTAGGCTCCTCTATTGTAGAGGACGCGCCGATTACGGCAAGGGATGGCGGAATCATCCGGGACGGCTATTCAAAGCAGATTGATGAATACCGCAGCGCTTCCAAAGAAGGGAAGCAGTGGCTGGCGCAGCTGGAAGAAGAAGAGCGGGAAAAAACCGGAATCAAGAACCTGCGGATCCGCTTTAACAAAGTATTCGGCTATTATTTCGAGGTTACGAATTCCTTCCTGGACAAAGTGCCGGATTACTTTATCCGCAAACAGACCCTGACCAACGCAGAACGTTTCATCACGCCAAAGCTGCAGGAAATGGAAGAAAAAATCCTGGGCGCGGAGGACAAGCTGACGGCACTGGAATATGATACCTTCCAGGATATTTTGGAAAAAATCAGCAGCCAGACTGGCAGGATCCAGAAAACCGCCGGTGCCCTGGCAGTATTAGACGTCCTGATGTCCTTTGCGGTAGTGGCGGAAAAGAACCATTACTGCCGCCCGAAGATGACCGACGAGGATGTGCTGCTGATTAAAAACGGAAGGCACCCTGTCGTCGAAAAGACTTTGTTCGAAAACCTTTTCATCGATAATGACACTTCCTTCTCAGACGAGCACCATAGGATCGCCATCATTACCGGGCCCAACATGGCCGGCAAATCCACTTATATGAGGCAGGTGGCTTTGATCGTGCTCATGGCACAGATCGGCAGCTTTATCCCTGCTTCTTCTGCCACGATCGGCATCGTGGACCGGATTTTTACCAGGGTCGGGGCTAGTGATGACTTGGCCAGCGGGCAGAGCACCTTCATGCTGGAAATGAGCGAGGTGGCCAATATCCTTAGGAATGCCACAAACCGGAGCCTTGTCATCCTGGATGAAATCGGCCGGGGAACCAGCACTTATGATGGCCTGTCCATTGCCTGGGCAGTAGCGGAATATTTAAGCAAGACCCCCTCCAAATGTGCCAAAACCCTCTTTGCCACCCATTACCATGAGCTTACCAAGCTGGAAGACGAGCTGGACAACGCCTGCAATTACAATATCGCAGTACGGGAAAGCGGCAAGGACATCGTCTTCTTAAGGAAGATCCAGCAGGGAGGGGCAGACAAGAGCTACGGCGTACAGGTGGCACGGCTGGCAGGGGTGCCGGAACCTGTAATCCGCAGGGCGGAAGAAATCCTGGCCCAGATCGTTTCGGAAAAAGAGGGGCAGGAAATCCGCATCCAGGATACCTATAACCCCCAGGAAGAGGGCGAGCCTGCTGATGGCTGCAGCGCAGATGTGCCTGGTCTAAGCCAGGAGGAGGAGCCGGCATTTACCGCGGCGGAATACTCTGTGCTGGACCGGATCCGCAGCCTTGACATGGACAGTATGACCCCGCTTGAGGCCATGAACCTGCTTTACAATATGCAGAAACAGATTGCGGACTGACGTCGCATTCCAAATCGTCCTATGTCATCACCTTGCAGGCGATGACATAAGACGATGCGGCTAGTGCATCGCAAGGAATCCTCCCGCTGAAGCGGGCCCCCTTACGATAAATGAGGAAAACATGAGCGAAATTCGTTTATTAGACCAGGCGACCATCGATAAAATCGCAGCCGGCGAAGTGGTGGAACGTCCCAGCTCTGTTGTAAAGGAGCTGACAGAAAACGCCATAGACGCAGGAGCAGGCGCCATTACCATTGAAACCGAAAACGGCGGCACCAGCCTGATCCGGATTACCGACAATGGCAGCGGGGTGGAAAAGGACATGGTGCGTAAAGCGTTCCTGCGCCATTCCACCAGCAAACTGCGCCAGATCTCCGACCTGGACAGCCTGCATACGTTAGGTTTCCGCGGAGAGGCGCTTTCCAGTATCGCCGCCGTAGCCAGGGTGGAATTTTTGACCTGCACAAAAGGCAGCTTCCTTGGCACTTCGTACCGCATTGAGGGCGGTATCGAAAAGGGCATGGAAGAGGCAGGCCTTCCCCAAGGGACCACCGTGCTGGTAAAAGACCTTTTTTATAACGTGCCTGCAAGGCAGAAGTTTTTAAAATCCCCCCAGACCGAAGGGAATTATATTGCTTCTTTAGTGCAGGAAATCTCGTTATCCCATCCGGAGATTTCCTTCCAATTGATCCAGAACCACAAAGTCCGGTTCCAGACCAGTGGCAGCGGGAAGCTTAAAGACGTGGTTTACCAGATTTACGGTGCCGAGGTGGCAAAGAAAATCATCCCGGTGGACCTCTCAGATGAAAACGGCAGGCTCCATGGCTTTTTAGGAAAGCCCGAGCTTTCCAGAAACAGCCGTAAATTCGAATCCTTTTTTGTTAATGGCAGGTTCGTACAGGATAAGATCCTGCAGAAAGCAGTGGAAGAAGGATATAAATCCTTCCTGATGCAGCACCAGTTCCCCTTTGTCCTTTTGTTCCTGGACCTTGACGGGAAACTGGTGGATGTAAACGTCCATCCCGCAAAGGCGCTGGTACGGTTTTCCTATGAAGAGGAAGTATTCCGTAAAGTGTCCGGCGCGGTAAAAGAAACCGTCGCCAATGAGGAACTGATCCCCCAGGTGCCTTTGGAAAAGAAAAAAGGCAAGGAAGAAGGCGCTGTCTATTCCCCGAAAGGGAAAATCAAACCACCTGTGGTGAAAAAAGGCCAGCGGATGCCGGAGCCTTTTGAATCTGGAAGGAAGCCGGCGGGAAATGATCTGGAGACTGGAAGGATTCCGGCGGGAAATGATCTGGAGACCGGTAGGATTCCGGCAGGAAATGATCTGGAGGCCGGTGGGATTCCGGCAGGAAATGATCTGGAGGCCGGTGGGATTCCGGCAGAAAATGATCTGGAGACCGGTGGGAGGCTGGCAGATAGCAGAATGCCTGCTCCGGCTTATAGCAGCCTTTCTAACAAGGACATGAAGACGACGGCCCCGTCAGCTGTAAATGACACGGTACCTTACGATTCCGCTTTTTCAAAATCCCCAGGCACGTCATCCTCCAAAGGCTCCTACCAGCAGATGGAACTTCCTATTGTTAAGACCAGCCGCAGCCGTTTCCGCCTGGTAGGGGAAGTATTCGACACCTATTGGATCCTGGAATATGACGGGAAATTATACATGGTAGACCAGCATGCGGCACATGAAAAAGTAAATTACGAACGGCTGGTACGCAAGTTCCGTGAAAAAACCGTCACCGTCCAACAGCTTATGCCGCCGGTCATCGTGACGCTCACACCCCAGGAGCAGCAGGTGGTGGAGCAGTACCATGACATTTTCCGCCAATGCGGTTTTGAAATTGAATCTTTTGGCGGAAAGGAGTACAGTATATCAGGTGTGCCGGAAGACCTCTACGGGATGGACGAGAAGGAATTTTTCGAATCTGTCTTAGATGAGATGCAGGATATCCCAGGCGGCATGGAAGACCCAGATGCCGTGCTGCACCGCCTTGCCACCGCAGCCTGCAAAATGTCCGTGAAGGGGGCAGACGTCATTTCCTTTCAGGAAGCGGAAGAACTGCTTAAGGAGCTGTTTGCCTGCGAGAACCCATACCACTGCCCCCATGGCAGGCCCACTATGATTTCTTTGACCAGGCAGGATTTGGAAAAAATGTTCAAGAGGATCGTATCATGACGGGCGGGGAAAAGAAGCCGCCTTTGGTTATCGTAGCCGGACCTACTGCTGCAGGGAAGACTTCTATTTCCATAGGGCTTGCAAAGGCCATAAACGGCAGCGTCGTAAGCGCTGATTCCGTCCAGGTCTACCGCCATATGGATATTGGCTCCGCCAAAATAACGCCCCAGGAGATGGAGGGCATCCCCCATTACCTGATCGACGTGCTGGACCCGTCGGAACCCTTCGACGTGACGGCGTTCCAGGAAATGGCAAAAGAAGCGTTCCGGGAAATCTACAGCCAGGGGCGGGTCCCCATCCTGGTGGGCGGCACCGGTTTTTACATCCAGGCAGTCCTTCGGGATGTCGCCTTTGAAGAAGAAGGGGAGGACCATTCCTACCGGGAATTTCTGGAAAAACAGATGGAAGCGGGCAGGGAAGAGGTACTTTTTGGGAAGCTTGTGAAAATAGACCCTGCCTCCGCCAAAATCATCCATCCCCACAACCACAAAAGGGTAGTCCGGGCGCTGGAGTTTTACCATAATAACGGATACCCCATTTCCCTGCATAACGCGCAGCAGCACCAGAAAAAGCCGCCCTACACTTATACATTTTTCGTCCTTTCCCAAGACCGGCATCAGCTGTATGGGAGGATCGAAAAGCGGGTGGACCTGATGCTCCAGGAAGGCCTGGTAGACGAAGTAAAGGGGCTTATCGCCATGGGTTATGGGCCACAGCTTTCTTCCATGCAATCCCTGGGATACCATGAAATATGTGGTTACCTGGCCGGGAACTATTCGCTGGAAGAGGCAGCATACCTTATAAAACGCAATACCCGCCACTTTGCTAAGCGCCAGCTGACCTGGTTCAGGAGGCAGGATGACGTGGTATGGCTCGACAAAGGGAGCTTCCGGGATGAAAGCGAACTACTAAATAAAATGCTGGAAATACTTAGAGAGAAGAAGATTTATGAAGATTGAGGAAAACGGGAAATACGATGCTTACAAGGCATTTGGCATAGACCAGGATATTTTTGAATTCGGGGAAAAAGCGCTGTCCAATCTGGAAAGCCGTTTTAAACAGGTCGACCTGACGGCAGAGAAGAACCAGCTTAGGGTCATCCGTGCCATGCAGGAAAACAAAGTCAGCAGCGAATGTTTTAACGGGTCCACCGGTTATGGTTATGACGATTATGGCCGGACCACGTTGGAAAAGGTCTATGCTTCCATTTTCCATACGGAAGACGCTTTAGTACGCCCCCAGATTACCTGCGGCACCCACGCGCTGGCGCTGGCATTGATGAGCAACCTTCGTCCCGGGGACGAACTGTATTCTCCGGCAGGAAAGCCCTACGATACTCTGGAAGAAGTCATCGGGATCCGCCCGTCCAAGGGCTCCCTTGCAGAATATGGCATCACTTACGCCCAGACAGACCTGCTGCCTGACGGGACTTTCGATTACGAAAATATCCCGAAGAAAATAAACAGCCGCACGAAACTGGTGACGATCCAGAGGTCCAAGGGATACCAGACCCGCCCCACCTTTTCCGTAAAACAGATCGGTGAGCTGATTTCCTTTATCCGCGGCATCAAGCCGGATGTCACCATCATGGTAGACAACTGCTACGGGGAATTTGTAGAAGATTTCGAGCCCTCCGATGTGGGCGCTGACATGGTGGTAGGGTCTTTGATTAAAAACCCCGGCGGCGGGCTTGCCCCCTGCGGAGGCTATATCTGCGGGACAAAGGACTGCGTGGAAAACGCGGCTTACCGCCTGACCTCTCCGGGCCTTGGAAAAGAGGTGGGCGCTTCCTTAGGCATACTGAATACATTTTACCAGGGCCTTTTCTTTGCGCCCATCGTAACGGCATCCGCTTTAAAGGGAGCTATTTTCGCGGCCAATTTATATGAACAGCTTGGATTCTCGGTGGTCCCGAATGGTTCTGAGGATCGTCATGACATTATCCAGGCAGTGAAATTAGGCTCCGCCAAAGGCGTAGAAGCCTTCTGCCAGGGGATCCAGGCAGCAGCACCGGTAGACGGATATGTAGTGCCGGAGCCTTGGGACATGCCTGGGTATGACGACCCGGTCATCATGGCAGCAGGTGCTTTCGTACAGGGATCTTCCATTGAATTGTCCGCAGACGGTCCCATCCGTCCTCCTTATGCGGTATATTTCCAGGGCGGGCTTACCTGGCCCCACGCAAAGCTGGGGATTTTAAAATCCCTGCAGTCCCTCCGGGACGCGGGATGCCTTCCGGAGCTTCCTTCCCTGGATTAAACAGCATGGGTATCACGGCTAACGGCACAGCTGCCTCTGTGGATGGCATGGAGGTTGATAGCGTGTGTTATTGTATTTGACAGGAAGATTTGCTAAAATTACAGGATAGCGGCGAGAGAGGGAAAGAAGGATGATTTGGACCATTTTCCCATGAAAGAAGTCCCGCAGGAAAACCGCCCCTATGAGAAATTTGAACGGTTCGGCGCTCCTGCATTATCGGATACGGAGCTTTTTGCCGTCATCCTGCGCAGCGGCATCAGCGGCATCAGTGCCATGGAAGCCGCCCAGGGGCTTATATCCAAAGGAAGAAATTCCGTCCTCTGCATCTGTGACCTTTCCATCCAGGAAATGGTGCAGATCCCGGGCATCGGCAGGGTGCGTGCTATCCAGATGAAGTGCATCGCGGAGCTGGCACACCGGATGGCAAAAGCCCAGCGCCTGGACGACGTACGGATGGACAGCCCTTCTTCTGTTGCGGCCTATTATATGGAAACGATGCGCCACCTGCAGCAGGAACATATCGTCGCGGCCATGTTCACAGCCTCCGGGAGGCTGAAAAAGGACATGACTTTGGCCGTAGGCTCTGTGACCGGCGCCCATATCCTGCCCCGCGAAATATTCCGCCAGGCCCTTTTGGCTGACGCGGTATATATGATCCTGGTACACAACCATCCCAGCGGGAACGTCGCCCCCAGCGAGGAAGACATCCAATTTACGCAGCGGATAGCAGCTTGCGGCAAGCTCATGGGCATTCCGTTAGAAGACCATATCATTATAGGAGACAATGTCTTTACCAGTTTCCGGGTACAAAACCTCCTATAACCTTGCCTCTTTAAGATTTGGAAAGATTAGAATCAAATGAAGAACAACGGCAGAGAAAAGAAGTCCAACCGGCGTATCTTGCTGGCTATTTTATTTTTGTGCGTCATTGCCTTGGTGTTTACCGCATCCAATTCTTCGGCATCATCGCCTTTATACCAAGCAGCGGAAGTCGTTTTCTCCCCTATGCAGAACGGGATCAACAAAATAGGCTCCTTCTTCCTGGGGATTAACAACCAGATGCGCTCCAAACAGGAACTCCTCCAGGAAAACAAAGACCTGCAGGACCAGGTGGACCAGCTCCAGGAGGAAAATAACGTCCTGGTGCTCCAGACTTCTGAATTAAGCGACCTCCAGCAGCTCTATGGCCTAAGCGACCAGTATTCCAACTACAAGACAACCGGCGCTTATGTCATCGCAAAAAACAGCGGCAACTGGTTTGATACGTTTACGATCAACAAGGGATCCAAGGACGGCATCGAAACGGGCATGAACGTGCTTGCCGGCAGCGGCCTGGCGGGGATCGTGACAGAAGTTTCGCCCCATACCGCCACGGTGCGCTCGATCATCGACAATTCCAGCGATGTCAGCGCCATGCTGCTTTCCTCCGGAGACAACTTCTTTGTGACTGGTTCCCTGGCATCCATGAATGAGGACCAGAGCATCCTTTATTCCGACCTAGCCGTCTCCAGCGGGGACGCCAGCGGCGATACCAGCGGGGATGTAAAGGAAGGGGATGCCGTAGTGACTTCCTATATCAGCGACCGTTACCTTCCGGGGCTCCTCATCGGGTATGTCAAGACAGTAGAAAAAGATTATACCAACCTGACCTATTCCGGGACCATCACCCCGGCAGTGGATTTCCAGCACCTCAGGACCGTCCTTGTGATCCTGGACAAGAAGCAGCAGGAAGGAGATTGATATGGGCAAATTCTGGTTGGTATTCGTCTCCCTGTTTTTCGGGACCCTTCTGCAATGCAGCATCTTTCCCATGATCCCAGTCATCCAGACCATCCCCAACATCCTGCTGGGGCTCTCTGTCGTATTCGGGCTCATGTATGGGAAAAGGACAGGCATGTTTTCCGGAGTGGCAGCCGGGATCCTTCTGGATATCTTTTCCGGCACCATCATCGGTTACAATGCCTTTGTGCTCTGCCTGATCGGGTATGTAAGCGGTTCTTTTAACGATGTCTTCTTTCCGGAAAATTACCGCCTGCCGCTGGTTGCCTTGTCAGCCAGCGACCTGCTCTATGGCTTTTTTACTTATTTCTTTTTCTTTTTTACCCAGGGAGATTACAAAATCGTTTATTACTTTTTCAGGATCATGCTTCCTGAACTGGTATTTACGGTTATCGTAATGGTTTTTGTTTACCTTCTTCTGTTGCATTTGGATGAAAAAATCCAGCATAGAAGGAACAGGGAGGGGAATCGGAGAATTGTTTAATTCGATAAAAAAATTCTTTTCAAATTTCTTCCATTCCAGGATCATGGTTGTTACTGCCATCATGATCGCGTTTTTCTGTATTTTGTTCGGCAGGATTTTCTACCTGCAGGTCCTCCATGGAAAGGAATACCAGAACAACTATACCCTCAGTATCATGAAGGACAAATCCATCCCCGCCACCAGGGGCACGATTTATGACCGCAACGGCAAAGTCCTGGCTTATGATTCCCTGGCTTATGCTGTAACCTTTGAAGATACCGGGGATTATGACACGGATGAAATGAACCAGAAATTGAGCCAGGTCATTTCCATCATTGAATCCAATGGTGATACCATAAACACATCCCTCAAAATGGACCTGGATGAGAGCGGCGATGCCGAGTTTACGGTTTCCGGCACCCAGCTCCAGAGGTTTCTGGCGGATGTCTACGGGCATACTTATATCACGGACCTGGAATACAACAGCACCCTTGGCTATAATGAAGCGGATGCCACCGCCCAGCAGGTATTTGATTACCTGTGCGACACCTATGGCATCCATTATGAAGGCGGTCCCAACCCGGATAAGGCAGATAAGGATGAGACTATTTATACCAAGTCCCAGGCCATGGACCTGCTGCAGGTACGTTATGCCGTAGCAGCCAACGCATACCAGAAATATGTAGACACTACGATCGCCTCCGATGTCAGCGAAGCCACCGCGGCGGATATCAAGGAGCATTCTGATGAGATCCTCGGGGTAGACATTTCCGAGGAATCTATCCGCAAATATAACGACAGTGAATATTTCTCCCATATCCTTGGATATACCGGGACTATATCCAGTTCCGAATATGATGAGCTGTCCCAGGAGAGGGATGGCTACTCCCTGACAGACAAGGTCGGCAAATCCGGCATAGAAAAAGTAGAAGAGACGAAGCTGCAGGGCACAAAGGGGAAAGAAACCGTATACGTAGACAACGTAGGCAATATCCTCTCCGTAGCCAGCCAGACAGACCCGGTACAGGGGGATGATGTCTACCTGACCATTGACGCCGACCTGCAGGAAATGGTTTACAACCTGCTGGAGCAGGAACTGGCCAATATCATCTGGCAGAAGATGTCTACCTCGACCCACGACAGCGTAGACAGCCTCAAGGGTTCTGACCGTGTCATCGCCATTGACGATGTGGAATACGCGCTGATCAATAACAATGTCATCGATATCGACAAGCTGGGTGATACCGATGCCGGGGAAGCATCCCAGGCTGTATACGCTTTATTTGAAAAGCGCCTGAAAACCGTCATCCCGGAAATGGAAGAGGAGCTTACCGGTTCTGACCCCACTGCCTTCGGCAAGCTGGACAGCGCCATGACGGACTATGAAGACTACATCATGAACATGCTTTACGACAACAGCGTGATCGTAAAGGACGACATTGATACCAGCAGCGATGAATATACCGCATGGAAGAACGGCACGATCTCCCTCCAGGAATATCTGCAGTACTGCATCAACTCTGACGCGGAAGATACTTCCAAGCTGGAGCTTTCCGACAAGTATGCGGATTCTTCCGAAACCTACAGCGCCCTGGTCAAATATATTGAGAACCAGCTTTATTCCGATTCGGATTTCCAGAAACTGGTTTACAAATACCTGATCCGGGATGGAAGCATCAGCGGCACACAGCTCTGTACAATCCTTTACGAGCAGGGCGTCCTGGATGAGAGCGGCGATGCGGATTATTCTTCTTTGACATCCGGCTCCATGTCCGCCTACGACTTCCTCCGGGACAAGATCAAGAACCTGGAAATTACGCCGGCACAGCTGGCCTTGGACCCGTGCAATGCCTCCTGCGTCATCATTAACCCGACAGACGGGGAAGTTTTAGCCTGCGTAACCTATCCGGGCTATGACAACAACAAGCTGGCAAATAACGTGGACAGCGCCTATTACACTTCGCTGACGAAGGACCTGTCCTACCCGCTGCTCAATTACGCGACCCAGCAGAGGACGGCGCCCGGTTCTACCTTCAAGGGCGTGACGGCGACAGCCGCGTTGACAGAAGGCGTGCTGTCATCCCCGCAGGAGACGGTTACCGACCTTGGCATATTTGAAAAAGTAACTCCTTCACCCAAATGCTGGATTTACCCCGGCACCCATGGGACCATCAATGTATCCCAGGCCATTGAGCATTCCTGCAACTATTTCTTCTATGAAATGGGCTACAGGCTGGCGTCTGTAAGTGGGACTTATACGGACACCACAGGCCTTGCCACCTTGCGGAAATACGCAGAAGCATATGGGCTTGGTGCTAATACCGGTATCGAGATTACCGAGAGCGAGCCCCAGATATCCGATTCGGATGCGGTACGAAGCGCCATCGGGCAGGGTACCAACAACTTTACCACAACCCAGATTGCCCGCTACGCGGGAGGCCTGGCAGAAGATGGCACAACCTACAACTTTTCCCTGATTGACAAGGTGACAGACTCCCAGGGCAGTACTGTTGAAGAATTCGAACCCGAGGTATACAATAAAATAACTGGCGTTTCGCAGAGTACTTATGATGCGATCCATACCGGTATGGAAAATGTAGTAAATGACCTTTCTGTCTTTCATGATGTCCAGACACAGGTAGCGGGCAAGACTGGTACCGCCCAGGAATCCACTTCCAGGCCCAGCCACTCCCTGTTCATCTGCTATGCGCCTGCGGACAGCCCGCAGATTGCAATCTGTACAAGGATCCCCTATGGATACTATTCTGAATTTGCAGCAGATGTAACCCATTACATGATCCAGTACTACTTTAATGAAGAAGACTCGTCGACGATTATGGACACTATCCGGAACGCCCAGGCTACAGAATCGGAACTTGGAGATTAAGATATGGAACAGCCAGTATTGGTAAAAAGTTTTGCAAACGGCATTACGCTTGTATGCGAAAAAGAAGCTTCTTTTACCGAGATCCTGGATGCAGTAACGGATAAATTTGAACATTCCGGCCGTTTTTTTGCCGGTTCCCACCTGGCGCTTCGGCTGGAGGGCAGGGAATTTTCCGATATGGAAAAGATCCGCCTGGTCCGTGCCATTGAAGAGTCTGCTTCCACGGAAATCATAGATGTCATAGACGCGGCACAGGAAGACAGCGCGGCATTAGTAAAGGAATATAAAGGATTAAAAGAAGAGCTGCCGGACATGCTCCGGGTTATAAAAGGGCCGGTCCGAAGCGGGGTAGAGCTGGAGGGATCCAGCGGCGTCCTGGTGGATGGAAATGTCCATGTGGGCGCACAGATCCGTTCCGAAGGCAGCATCATAGTCATGGGCTCCCTGGAAGGATGTGCCCATGCCGGTTACCATGGAAAGCGAGATTCCTTTATCGCGGCCATGGACTTTGACCCGGAAGGCATCCAGATCGGTCCCGGCGAAATCGTACGCACCGGCCTTATGAAAGGCAGGTCCCTGGTCGTCCGTAAGGAGAATGGCGAATTCCAGTCCCAGACACTAGATTTCCCGTTTGTGCCGGAACAGGTGCAGCCGGACAAGTCGAAAGTGTACTGGTTCTTCGGGGTCGGCCGCAATGTAGGCAATACCAGCATCGTACTCCATACTGCCAGTTACTGGGCCAGGCATGGCAAAAAGATCCTGCTGCTGGACATGTCAGGAGGCAAGGACAACCTGGCAGCCCGTTTC
Organism: uncultured Lachnospiraceae bacterium; assembly: GCA_902797185.1. Taxonomy (GTDB): domain Bacteria; phylum Bacillota; class Clostridia; order Lachnospirales; family Lachnospiraceae; genus RUG14243. The sequence continues at coordinate 11,462 of CADBRV010000024.1, read as the reverse complement.
GGCATAGATGACAATGCCGTATTCCTGCTTAAGAATTTATTAAAAGACCAGTGCAGCTTTTTCCAGGCTGCCTTAAGGCCAAAGCAGCTGCCGGATGTAACATTGGTTTCTTCCAAAAAGCCCCTGCTGTTTTTAAATAAAGATATGCAGAATGGCCTGCACCTTTTGTTTGCGGCGGTCAAAAATGAATTCGATTTCATCCTGGTCGACGCCTCTGATTCGGATGATTCTGTCGTACGTACGGCATGCAAAGAAGAAGGACGTAAAATCGTCGTGTCGACGGATGATTTTACATCCCTTTCTGATGCGGATTATTTTATCTCAAGGCTGCAGGACCGCGGAGAATCTCCCGTGGCTTTAGTGAACCGGTGCAAGGGCAAGGACCTGGAGGATGTGAAAATGGCCAGCCGCATGCAGAAAAGGCTGGAAATCCCCATTATCGAATGCATCTCGGAAGACCCCCATGTATCCGTGGCAGAAAAAAGAGGGGTGCCGGTTTCCCCGAAATCATCCTTCGGGGAGGGCATTACGGTGCTCTGCAATACTTTGACAGGGACCATTTCCACCTTGTTTGCCACGCCATCTGCAGTAAAAACGGAAACCAGCCTGAAAACATCCCCTTCGGACGTCCAGCTTCCGAAATCCATTGATGCGTCTGCGATCCTTTCCAGGCTCCGCAGCCATAACAGGAAATAATACAGGTAAAAATTATGCCTTTTTTTATCAGATTAAGAAATAAATACCGTTTACATGATTTTCAGTTTGCGTTAGTCATCCCGGTCATCATCCTTACCATTATCGGCATCCTGGTCATCGGGAGCGCGGATGCGTCTTACCAGGAGAAGCAGATCGTAGGCCTGGTTGGCGGCATTATCGTCATGCTCCTTTTTGCCTGCATCGACTACCATAAAATTTTAAATTTTTACTGGATCCTTTACATCCTTGGCCTTATTGCCCTGATGAGCGTGCTCCTTTTCGGTGATGAAAGCCTTGGCGCTACCCGCTGGATCGATTTGGGCTTTATCCGTTTCCAGCCTTCCGAGCTTACCAAGATTTTGATGATCCTGTTTCTGGCAAAATTTCTTTCCCTTAATAAGGATAAAATAAGCAAACCGGTTTTCTTTTTCATCACCCTGTTTATAACGGTCATCCCGATCCTGATGATCCTGAAACAGCCGGACCTTTCTACTTCAATCGTGCTTTTTATTGTCTGCGTAAGCTTAATTTTTATTGCAGAAATCAGCGCAAAGATTGTAAAATGGGCACTGGGGTTAGGCATACCTTCCTTCTTCGTCCTTTTTTACCTGGTTACCAGGGAAGGGCAGAAGCTGATCAGCAATTACCAGTACCTGCGTATTATGTCTTGGCTCCAGCCGGAAAATTACCCGCAGAGTGCCTACCAGCAGCAGAATTCCATCATGGCTGTGGGCAGCGGTTGTATTTTCGGGAAAGGGCTTTATAATACTTCATTAGATTCAGTAAAAAACGGCAACTTTATTTCCGAACCGCAGACGGACTTTATCTTTGCGGTTACTGGTGAAGAATTAGGGTTCGTCGGATGCTGTGTCGTAATCGGTCTTCTCCTTTTGATTTCGATCGAATGTATCTGGATCGGGTCGAAGGCAAAAGATTTAGAGGGCAAATTAATCGGCTGCGGGATGGGAGTGCTGATTTCCTTCCAAAGCTTTGTAAATATCTGTGTGGTTACGGGCCTTATGCCGAACACGGGGCTCCCGCTGCCATTCATGAGCTATGGGCTGACTTCCCTGATATCGCTGTATATGGGGATTGGCGTCGTACTCAATGTGGGGCTACAGCGGAGCAGCCATGAATCCGCTTTCCAGTAAAGGGGGATGAGCTTATTATGAAAATTGTACTGATTGCACACGATTCCAAAAAGAATTTGATGCAGAATTTGTGTATTGCCTATAGAGGCATTCTAGTACGGCATGAATTGTATGCAACAGGTACTACGGGCCGGATGATCGAGGAAGTGACGAACCTCAGCATCCATAAATATCTTGCCGGACACTTGGGCGGGATCCAGCAGGCCCGTTCCCAGATTGTCAATAATGACGCGGACCTGGTTATTTTCCTGTGTGACCCGATGACGCCCAAATCCCATGAGCCAAACCTCATGGAGATCCTAAAGGCGTGTGACATCTATAACATCCCGTTTGCTACCAACCCGGCCACAGCGGAAGCATTAATCATGGCACTTGACAGAGGAGACCTTGACTGGCGTGAAATCTATCATTAAGTTTTTAAAACAGAAGGCAGCGCCTTTATGCCTGTCTGCCGTATTAGCCGGCGCTTTGCTGGCGGGCTGCGGGAACGAGCCCCTTTCGGATGCATTTGATACGGTCGAAACATCCGCAAAATACGGGATCGGTTCTTCCGAAGCGGTTGACATTGTAAAGCCTTATTCCGACGGCCTGGTCGTAACCAGCGGAGATGCCGTAGAAAACAGCTCCATTGATACCTCCCAGTCGGAAGCATCGCTTTTGTTTGATATTGATACGGGAGACATCCTGCTGTCCCATAACATCATGCAGCAGGTTTATCCGGCATCCACGACGAAAATCATGACCGCCCTGGTTGTCCTGGAAAATGTAGACAACCTGGATGACACATTGACGGTATCCAGCAATGCGGTCAACCTACCCTCTGGTTCTTCCGTAGCATACCTGCAGGAGGGCGATGTGGTCACCGTGCGGGATGCGCTTTACGGGCTCCTTTTGAACTCCGGAAATGACGCGGCCATCGCTTTGGCGGAATACGTATCCGGTTCCGTGGACTCTTTTGTGCAGCTCATGAACCAGGAGGCCCAGAGCCTTGGGGCGACACATACCCATTATGTCAATTCCAGCGGACTGCATGACGACAACCATTACACAACGGCATATGACACGTATCTTATTTTCAATGCTGCAATCCAGAATGACACATTCCTGCAGATTGCGTCAACGCCTACGTATACGGCAACCTATACCCACGCAGACGGGTCTGCGGCATCGGAGGAATACGTGACAACAGACGAATTTCTTGATGGTACTTATGACGCGCCCACCGGCATCACGCTGCTGGCTGGAAAAACAGGCACCACTACGGAAGCGGGATGCTGCCTGGTGCTCCTTTCCAAGGGGGCAGACGGCAACCGCTACATTTCCGTCGTCATGGATTCCCCCAGCAAGGAAGAGCTTTACCCGTTTATGAGTACGATCCTCTCACTGGAGAAATAACGCATTTAACAGCGCATTGGAAATGTTCCAGGCGACATGATGGAAAATGTCAAGAAGTTCATTGAAATATTGCTAAAATAAGAAAAAAACTTTTCATACTTTATTCGAATTATTATAAGTTGCGTTTTAATTACCCATGTCATATAATGTTTTCAGAAAATAACAGAGTTTAAACCCTGTTTAAGATAGCGTGATAAAAACATTACATAGGAGAAAAGGAGGGCACCCATATGGTCCAGCTCATCATTGGTCAGAAGGGAAAGGGCAAGACAAAATACCTGCTTGACCTGGTTCACGAAAACCTGAAAACCGCAACCGGAAATTCTGTATTCATCGATAATTCCCAGAAGCATATGTACAACCTTGACAGGGGCGTACGGCTTATTAATTTTTCGGATTACAATTTGAAAAATAAATACGAGTTTGTGGGATTTATTGCCGGGGTCCTGTCCCAGGATTCCGATATCGAATACGTCTATTTTGACAATTTCAAACGATTGGCAGGCCTTACAAACGAAGAACTGGAAACTTCCGTTTACCGGCTGGAAGAGTTGAGCAACAGTACGAACGTCACCTTTATCGCCACCGTTTCTGCTACGAAAGATGAGATTCCGGAGGGGATCCAAAAATATATTACGAAGGAACTATAAAGGGTTTTTAATTTGATTATTGCAGGATGATTGAAATGAGAAACACAGCTTGTGTTTCTCATTTCTATATCCTGGCCTTGGCAATGCCTTCCTGGCATAAAATGGAAAGACGCCGCATTCCAAATCGTCCTTCAGACGATGTGGCTGGTACATCGCAGGGAATCCTCCCGCTTAAGCAGGTCCCTCCTTACGATATAAAAAGAAAGGTATTGCCAAGGCGGAAGACAGCGTTATTACACGAAAGAGAGCCATGCCATTTCAATACGCGCTTTGTGCGCAGGCACGGCCTGCATCATCACCCTGCAGGGATGATATTTGTTGCAAGGAGAGCCATGCCGTTTCAATACGCGCTTCGTGCGCAGGCATGGCCTGCATCATTACCCTTCGGCAGATGATATAAGAAAGGGCATTCACTTGGATGAGAAGAGAAACGACAATATTGTCAGGATGCGCCGCCATTTCCATTTGAATGCCGGCATCATTATCTTCCTGGTCATCCTGGCCTATACCTTGTTTTTCGTAGTACGTTATTTTGCGGAAGACCATGTGACTGCCTATGAAGTCCAGCAGGGATCCCTGGTGCAGGATGACAGGTATGTCGGGATCGCAGTCAGGGATGAAAAGGTATGCACCGCAGATGCCGCCGGCACCATCAGTTATTATGTCAGTGCCGGAAAGAGGGTGGGGGTACGTACTCTTGTTTATTCTCTGGATACAGACGGGGCCATGGCGGGCAGCAGCTCATCCAGCGGAAACGCCTCCAGCTATTTGACAGACAGCGATTTTTCCTCCCTGGGTTCCAGCTTTACGGACTTTGCAACATCCTATAATGATATGGATTTCAGCTCTGTCTATCAATTGGAAAGCCGTACCAATTCCGAACTTTCCGATGACAGGAACAGCAGCGCTTTGGAAGACCTGCAGAGTGCCTCCGGAGATGTTTCCGGCTTGCTGCTTTACAAAGCCCACAGTCCCGGTATTGTGGAATACTACACAGATGGCTACGAATCCCTCTCTGCGGATGCTGTAACCAGGGGCCTATTGGAAAAGGCTTCTTCCTACAGCAAAAATGACCTGGAAAACTCGAGAAAGGTTTCCGCCGGGGACACGGTTTACAAATATATCGCAGATGAAAACTGGGAACTGGTAATTGCCGTAGATGATAAAACAGCAAATACCCTTGAGAAAATGCAGTCCGTCAAAGTGACTTTTGACGAGGACCAGAACAGCGCCTGGGCATCTGTTTCGATCCTGGATACTTCAGATGGAAAGCTGGCAGTGCTGTCCTTTACCACTTCCGTAGAAAGGTATGCAGCTGAAAGGTATCTGAAGGTACAGCTTACCCTGGATAACGTCAGCGGCCTCAAGATCCCGAATTCCTCCATAACGGAAAAAACCGTTTACCAGGTGCCGAAGTCTTATTTATCCCAGGGAGGGGATGAAGACAGCTATGGGCTTCTTGTCGAAGATTCCAGCGGAAAGAGCACGACATTTATTTCGCCTACTGTTTATTCGGAATCCGGAGACTACTATTATATGGCAGGAGACGGCCTGGAAGAAGGTGATACTTTGGTACAGACCGATTCCAGCGAGACATACCAGGTTAGCAGTACTTCCCAACTGAAAGGAGTTTTTTGCATTAATAAAGGATATGCCGAATTTGACCCGGTAGATATCATTTATCAAAACAATGATTACAGCATCGTTTCCGATGATGGGAGCCTTAAGCAGTACGACCATATCGCGCTGGATGCCGGCAAGATAAAAGAAGGTGAACTGGTCAAATAGCGCCCAGAGGTCCGGATGCAAGGAACAATGCCGTTAAAATACGCACTGCACGCACGGACATGGCCTTCTTTCTTACCCTTCAGGTAATCAAATGCCAAGCTTTGGAGAGCCACGCCATTAAAATGCGCACTTCCTGCACAGGCATGGTGTGCTTTCTCACCCTTGGGGTGATGAAATAAAATGGAAAGGAGAATTGTTGTGATTAAGGACAATTTGGAAGAAGTAGAGGAAAATATCAGGAAGGCTTGTGAAAAAGCCGGCAGAGACCCGAAGGAAGTGACCCTGGTGGCCGTAAGCAAGACAAAACCTGTTTCAGACGTAGAGGAAGCATATGCCTGCGGCATGCGTGATTTTGGAGAAAACTGGGTACAGGAATTAACGGAAAAAATACCGGTGCTTCCGGAGGATATCCGCTGGCACATGATCGGCCATCTCCAGCGGAACAAGGTCAAATATATCATCGACAAAGTAGCCATGATCCATTCCGTAGATTCTTTCCGCCTGGCCGAGGAAATCCAGAAGCAGGCAGAGAAAAAAGACGTCCAGATGGACATCCTGCTGGAAGTCAATATCGCCCAGGAAGAATCCAAATTCGGCTTTAAAGCAGAAGAAGTAGAAGCGGCCGCAAGGGAAATCAGTGCCCTGGACAGGGTCCATATCAAAGGCCTTATGACCTCTGCACCCTTCGTAGAAGACGGGGAAGAGAACCGGAAATATTTTAAGGCGATGCGGGAATTAGCTGTTGACATAAGCCAGAAAAAAATCAATAATGTTGATATGAGCGTTCTCTCGATGGGGATGACAGCAGATTACATTACCGCAGTAGAAGAGGGGGCCACAATGGTCCGTGTAGGCACTGCTATTTTCGGAAAGAGAAATTATAACAAATAGTCAGGAGATAAGGCGTTGAGTATTGTTGACCGTTTTTTGAACGCAATGAAACTAAATCCCGATGATGAGGATTATGATGACTACGATGATTATGACGATGATGACGATTATATAGAGGATTCGGAGCCGGAAGAGGAAAAGAAACCCAAGTGGCACTTCTTTTTCCATAAAAACAAAGAAGAGGAAACCGGCGAAGAATATGCCCCTGAGGAAGAGACCCGTAATGAAAGGGCTTCCCGCTATTCATCCCATAATTCTTCGAAAAATACAGAATCCAACGTCCTGCCGATGCGGCGGGTCAGACGGCAGCAGGTGAAGGAAAAAATGCAAGTTTGTATCATTAAGCCCACTTCGGTGGAAGACGCACGAGAAATTACGGAAACCCTTTTGGATGGCAAGACAGTCCTTTTAAATATGGAAGGCCTGAACCTGGACGTGGCACAGAGGATTATTGATTTTACCAGTGGTTCCTGCTACGCGATTTCCGGCAACCTCCAGAAAGTTTCGAATTTCATCTTTGTCCTTACACCTCCTAACGTTGAAATCTCCGGAGACATCCAGGACCTGCTTGGCTCTGCAGACACCTCTTCTTCTGTCATCCAGGCAAATATGTAATAAAGATAGTCCATCAGCAGGTGTCTGGTCCTGCTGCTTAAAAAGCATCGGGTTCCCGATGCTTTTTTACGGCCTAAAAACGCTTTTATCGATATCATCGGAATATATCACAAAGGACCAAGGCTTACCCTGCCTGTGCTTCTTGGAAGAAAAGCTGTTTTTCCGGATCAGGCAGATGCCTCTGATTCTTATGATGTATGGAGGGTCATTATGGCAATAAAAATGGATAACAGGCTGCAGGAGCCTCTCCAGGTAAAAGAAAACGGGGAGCTGCGATATGAAATCCATTTTTTAAATACTTTTTCCGGCTTGGCCGATGAACTTCAGAAGCTGGGTTACCCGGCAGATGTGAAGGCCTGCATCGTGGCAGATTCCAATACAGCGCCATTGTATGCAGACGCGGTGAAGGAAGAATTGGAAAAAGCCTTCGGCAAGGCAGTTGTTTTTTTATTGCCGGCAGGAGAGCCGAGCAAGACGCTGGAACATATTGAAGACCTTTACGAATTTTTAATCCAGGAGCATTTTGAACGTAGGGACTTCCTAGTTGCCCTGGGCGGCGGAGTTGTCGGGGACATGACAGGATTTGCCGCCGCAACCTACCTTCGCGGGATCGATTTTATCCAGGTGCCAACTACGCTACTGGCCATGGTGGACAGCAGTATCGGCGGAAAAACCGGCGTCGATTTCCGGGGGCATAAGAACATGGTGGGGGCATTCTATATGCCGAAGCTGGTTTACATGGATTTAAGCACCTTGAAAACCCTGCCCCAGAGGGAGCTTTCCTGCGGCATGGCGGAAGTGATCAAATACGGATATACCTTTGACGCGCCCTTCCTCTCCATTTTGAAGGGATCGCCTGATAAGGTATTTTCCTATGACCTGCCGTTTCTGGCACAGATGATTTACCGCTGCTGCAATTACAAAAGGACCGTAGTAGAAGAGGACCCCAGGGAAAAGGGGCGCCGCGCGCTGTTGAATTTCGGGCACACCATCGGGCATGCCGTAGAGAAATTAAAGAAGTTTACCCTTCTCCATGGAGAATGCGTTTCCATCGGCATGGCTGCGGCGATTTACCTGTCCATGAAGAAAGGATACCTTGCAGAAAGCGATTTGGATGGATGCAGGGAACTGGCATCTTTATACCATCTCCCTACAGAAGTTCAGGCGGATGGGTTTAACGCCGAAGATGTCTTAAAAACGCTGAAATCGGATAAAAAAATGTCCGCCGGAAAGGTCCGCTTTATCCTTTTGAAAAAAGCGGGGGAAGGCTTTATCGACCATTCCCTTTCCGATGAAGAGCTTCTTGACGCGATCCATTCTGTATTAAAAGAATAGGAAAGGACTGCATGAACAAACCAAACGCAGGCAAAAAAAGAATTTTATATATTTTAGTCATGGTCTGCCTGGTATTAATCGACCAGGCCACGAAAAGCCTCGCTTCCATCCGGCTGAAGGGAAACGAACCAATCCCTATCATCCGGAATGTATTTGAATTATATTACCTGGAAAACCGGGGTGCCGCTTTCAGCATGCTCCAGGGGAAAAGGGTATTTTTTATCATACTGACAGTCATAATCTGTTCCTTTGCCCTCTACGTCCTTTTCCGTATGCCCATGGACCGGCATTTTACCCCCATGCGCATTACACTTATTTTACTGCTTTCAGGGGCAGTGGGCAATTTTATCGACCGCGCATTCAACGGATATGTGGTGGATTTCTTCTATTTTGTACTGATCAATTTTCCCGTATTTAATGTAGCCGATATCTATGTAACGACATCTGAAATCCTGTTAGTAATTTTAGTCCTGTTTTACTACAAGGGGAAAGATTTTGAGGTAATGGTCCATGGAAAGTAAAAGTGACATACCGATACAAGAGACATTTTATGTGCCCCACGGGCAGGATGGCACCAGGCTGGATAAATTCTTATCCCAGGCTTACCCTGCGCATTCCAGGAATTATTTCCAGAACCTGGTCCGCAGCAGCCATGTAGAAGTAAACGGCCGGGAGGAAAAAAACAGCTTCAAGGTCAGCGGAGGCGACCTGGTGACCGTCACCATCCCTCCGGATGAAGAAGCGGCTATCCTTCCTGAAAATATCCCTCTGGCTATTCTGTATGAAGATGACGACCTCCTGGTTGTAAATAAACCAAAGGACATGGTAGTGCATCCTGCACCAGGGCATATCAGCGGCACGCTGGTAAATGCTGTCTTATATCACTGCCACAACAACCTTTCCGGTATTAACGGTGTCATTCGCCCTGGCATTGTCCATCGGATCGATAAAGACACGACAGGTGCCTTGATCGTCTGCAAAAATGATACCGCCCATCAGAAAATAGCGGAACAGATCCGGGTACACAGCGTTACCCGGCGTTACGTAGGCTTTGTTTCAGGCTGTTTTAAAGAGGATAAGGGGACGATTTCTTCCACCATAGGGAGAAACCCGAATGACCGTAAAAAAATGGCTATGAACGTCAAAAACGGCAAAGAGGCGGTAACCCATTACCAGGTGCTGGAGTCTTACCCATCCCACCAGGTATCTTTTGTCCAGTTTGAATTGGAGACCGGGAGGACCCACCAGATCCGTGTCCATATGGCAGGCATCGGGCATCCTTTATTAGGAGACCCTCTTTACGGGCCGGACAAAAACCCGTACCACCTGCAGGGGCAAGCGCTGCATGCGGAGTGCATCGGCTTTCTCCATCCTACTACAGGCGAATACCTGGAAATCCATGCGCCCTATCCATCTTATTTCGAAAAATTATTCCTCCGTTTCCGGGATGGGAGGGAAACCGCTTAGCCGGAATGAAACAGCTTAGGTAAGGCGAAGTGCAAGGTATCTTTTTTACAGGGTATGATATTTTCCTGTAAGAGAGGTACCTTTTTATTGTTATCTCATTTGTGCTATACCGCATATCAGGCATCCATGCTGCAGGGTATACCATATATTGGCTGCATGATTGGATTACGCCGTATTTGTCCCGTACATCTGGTAATTGATGTATACTGCACATTTTGTATAGTTATGCCGCAGCATGACATTTCATTATAATTATTATCTATTTTACATCATATAATAATAAATTTATAATGGATTAAAAAGCATTGTGTAGGTATGGGATCATATCATTATGTCCAGCAGCCTACCATTACTACTGTATTACAAAAATCCTATATCAGTTGGAGGAATCAGAATGGAACCAGTCAATGAAAACGGACGCCTTCACGGACGTGCTGCTATTGTTACAGGCGCATCAACAGGCATCGGCCGGGCAACAGCCATGCTTTTTGCACAGGAAGGGGCAGCAGTAGCCATCTGCGGGCGCCATATGGATAAATTAAAACCGGTTGCGGATGAAATTACAGCTGCAGGCGGAAATGTATTCGCACTAGAGGCAGATGTCAGCATAGAAGAGGACTGCATCCGCCTGGTTCAGGAAACCTATAATAAGTTCGGTAAAATTGACATCCTGGTAAACAATGCGGGCATCGTAGACAAACATCGCCCGATCACAAGATGTGATACCAAGTGGTGGAAGAATATCATGGCGATTGACCTGGATTCTGTCTACTATATGAGCCGTGAAGTGCTGAAATATATGGAACCTGCAGGATATGGCTCTATCGTAAATGTTTCTTCGATCGGCGGCGTATTCGGTAGCAGCGGGGTGGCTTACAGTTCTGCTAAGGCAGCTGTAATCGGCATGACGAAAAATATCGCTATCCAGTACGCAGGCCTTGGGATCCGGTGCAATGCAATCTGCCCGGGACCTACACCGACAGCATTGAATACCCCGGACCAGATCGCAACCTTTGATACGGAATTTGCTGACCGCTGCAACCGCCATATGGACATCACCTGTGGGGAAGCCCAGCCCGAAGACCAGGCACAGGCCATCCTTTATTTTGCAAGCGATGCCTCCAAAGCCGTAACCGGCCAGTACCTGATCATTGATAATGGATGCACTTTATAATGCATCGATTTTCTTTTGAAATCTTTTATCCCGAGCTGCCCAAGCTGCCTGGGCTGACCAAATTAGGATCATGCAAAGCATATAAGAGCCATCACCATTAAGGGCTGTTTTAGAATAATACATCCATGAAAAAACGTTTATTGGCTGTGTTTTATTATTCTGACACAGACGGGCTTCCATGCCAGCCTCCATTTTAAATGAAATGGAGGCTGGTGAATATTCCGGTGCGCCGGAGGCGCCAGTCCGGCATTTACAGCTGCACCTGTCCGGTACTTTCAGCAGTGCTATACCGGGCAGGAT
>CADBRV010000023.1 GCA_902797185.1 uncultured Lachnospiraceae bacterium | reverse complement strand
TGGGTCTATCTTACTTTTCCTGGACATAACAATACCCCCAAGTAGGTTTCATTTTTCAATGTCCTACTTAGGGGTAGCATATCAATGGCTCCTGCCCGGGGTTTTTGTCCTTTTTCTTTTTCAGCAGCTGTTACATGGATGATGCTATATGCACAGCCGGCAGGTTTTGCAGGCCTGCGTTTTACTGGTTTATCCGCAGCCGGTGCCTTTGCCTGCATTTTAGCGGCTGGCACGTTTCCTCATACGGGAATCCAGGATCTTCTTGCGGATCCTGAGGTTCTTCGGGGTAACTTCCAAAAGCTCGTCCGTATCCAGAAATTCCAGGCACTGTTCCAGGCTCATGTTTTTCGGCGGTGTCAGTGTCAAAGCATCATCAGAACCGGAGGCACGGGTGTTGGTCAGGTGCTTCTTCTTGCAGACGTTGACTTCGATATCCTCCGGCTTGGAGCTGGAGCCGATGACCATGCCGGCGTAAACCTTTTCGCCCGGCCCGATGAACAAGGTACCGCGGTCCTGGGCGGCAAACAGGCCGTAGGTAACAGATTCGCCGCTTTCGAAAGCGATCAGGGAGCCGGTCTTACGGTACTGGATATCTCCCTTGTAACGGTCATAGCCATCAAAGATCGTATTGATGATGCCGTTTCCTTTGGTATCGGTCATGAAAGTGCCACGGTATCCGATCAGCCCTCTGGAAGGGATGCGGAACTCAAGACGGGTATATCCGCCGGTGCCGGTGCCCATATTCAGGAGCTCGCCCTTGCGGGTAGCCAGTTCCTGGATGACGGTGCCGGAAAATTCCTCGGGAACGTCGATATAAGCCATTTCCATAGGCTCCAGCTTGTGGCCTTCTTCATCCTCTTTATAAATCACTTCTGCTTTGCTGACGGCAAATTCATAGCCTTCACGGCGCATGCTTTCAATCAGTACGGAAAGGTGCAGCTCGCCTCGGCCGGATACCTTGAAGCAGTCCGGGGAGTCGGTTTCTTCTACACGCAGGCTGACGTCAGTATTCAGCTCCCGGAACAAGCGGTCCCTTAAATGGCGGGATGTGACGAATTTTCCTTCCTGGCCGGCAAACGGGCTGTCATTTACCACGAAGTTCATGGAAAGGGTAGGCTCGTCAATCTTCTGGAAGGGGATGGCTACCGGGTTCTCCGGAGAACAGATGGTATCCCCGACGTGGATGTCTGCGATACCGGAAATGGCAACGATGGAGCCGATGGAAGCTTCTTCCACATCCACTCTCTTAAGGCCGTCGAATTCGTACAGCTTTGTGATCCTTACCTTTTCCTTTTTGTCCGGGTCGTGATGGTTTACAACGACAGCTTCCTGGTTTACTTTCAGGGAGCCATTGTCGATCTTGCCGATACCGATACGGCCTACATATTCGTTATAGTCAATGGTGGAAATCAGGATCTGTGTGCCTGCGTCCGGGTCGCCCTTGGGTGCCGGGATATAGTCGATGATGGTATCGAAAAGGTCCATCATGTCCTTCTTCGGCTGGGAGAGGTCCTTGGTAGCCCATCCGTCTTTCGCGGAAGCAAAGACAAAGGGGCAGTCCAGCTGCTCATCGGAAGCGTCCAGGTCCATGAACAGCTCCAGGACTTCGTCTACGACTTCTTCCGGGCGGGCTTCCGGACGGTCCGCTTTATTGATGCAGACGATGACCGGCAGGTTCAGGTTCAAGGCCTTCTGCAGCACAAATTTGGTCTGGGGCATGGGACCTTCATAGGCATCCACCACCAGGATGGCGCCGTTTACCATTTTCAGGATACGCTCTACCTCGCCGCCGAAATCAGCATGTCCCGGGGTGTCAACGATGTTGATCTTCGTCCCTTTGTAGGTGACAGCCGTATTCTTGGAAAGGATCGTGATCCCTCTTTCCCGTTCGATATCATTGGAGTCCATGACCCTTTCCTGGACTTCCTGGTTTGCACGGAATGCGCCGCTTTGCCGCAGCAGCTGGTCAACCAGCGTGGTCTTGCCGTGGTCGACGTGGGCTATGATGGCGATATTACGGATATCATCTCTGCTTTGCAGCATAAAGAACCTTCTTTCCTTCGTGTGTAAAAAATTCTTTCTTAATATTATTCCTAAAATTTTGGATAACCTTTTATATACTATCATAATTTTTTAAAAACGCAAGGAAAAGAGGTTTTTCGTATATTTTATGGGCAATACGGTATAATGGGCAAGGAGGGTGGAAAAGCCTTTGGAAAAAGCTGGCGGGCCGTGCCATGCAATCTGCACTGCATGCGTGGCATGGGCTGCTTCACCCCCCACCGGTGATGAAAAGGAAAATGAGGATAAAAGGATGGACGCAAGTTTAAAAGAAAAGAAGATTGCCGTTGTCGGAGTCGGCGGCGTAGGAGGGTACCTTGCCGGCATGCTGGCAAAATCGTTCCCCCATGTCACCGTGGCTGCCCATGGCAAAAGGGGAGGGCAGCTGATGCGCAAGGGGATTGTCCTCCACAGCGATTACCACGGGGAAATCCGCGTCAAGCCACAGAAGGTCGTGATAGACGCTTCCCTTTTGGGAGAGCAGGAGATCATTTTTGTCTGTGTGAAGAATTACTCCCTGGAAGAGGCATGCCTGGAATTAAAGGACGCGGTTTCGGAGAATACCATACTGGTCCCGGTCATGAATGGCGTCAACAAAGCGGATGTCATGCGGGGGCTGGTCGGAAAGGGCACCGTGGTGGACGCGGTGATTTATATTATCGCCTATATGAATCCGGATGGCTCGGTACGGCAGATGGGCGACCTGGCCAACCTTCTGATCGGCATGGAAAACCCGTCCTTTGAAGACCGGGAAAAGGTGAGGGAAGTGGAGGAAATCCTTGCTTCCGCGGGAATTGACAGCCGCATTTCCGATGATATCCGCCGGGATGTCTGGGGAAAATATATTTTAAACTGTGCCTACAATGTGGAAACCGCCGCATATGACAATACCATCGGCGCGCTCCGCAAGGACCCGGATAAAGCAAAGGAATACGAAGCCCTAGTAAATGAAGCCTATAACGTGTCCCTGGCGGAAGGCGTGGATACGGACCCGGAATTCCCCGGAGAAGTCATTGCGCGTTTTTACAATGATTATCCGGATGGCGCCACCAGCTCCCTGCAGAGGGACTTTGAGGCCGGGAAACGGTCAGAGCTGGATGTCTTCAGCGCTTTCCTGGTCAGGGAAGGGAACCGCCTGGGAGTGCCGGTGCCGGTTTCGGAAAAAATGTACCGGCTGCTCCTTCGAAAAGAGCAGGAAAGGCGCAAGGCAGCAGGAAATATGTGAATGAAACCAGAGGAGAGCCGTGCCATTCAAAGTGCGCACTGTGTGCGCTGGCATGGCCTGCTTCACCGCCCTTTGGGTGATGAAATGGCAAGGAGGACTGCCATGGACCAGAAACAGGAATTTGAGACAGAAGAAGAGTTTTTAAAAGCATATAAGCCATCGAAATACCCAAGACCGTCGGTCACTGCAGACGTCGCGGTCTTTTCCAAAGTGCCGGCAGAAGAAGATGACCTGCAGGTACTTCTGATCCGCCGGAAAAATTTCCCATGCCGGGACATGTTCGCCCTGCCGGGAGGCTTTACAAACCCCGATGAAACGGTAGACCAGGCCGCGGAAAGGGAGCTCATGGAAGAGACCGGCGTAAAACCGGCTTTGATGATGCAGCTTCGGACTTTCAGCGAGCCAGGAAGGGATCCCAGGGGCTGGACGGTAACCGGCACCTACATTGCCCTGGTGGACGCGGCGACATGCAAAGTGCAGGCAGGGGACGACGCGAAGGACGCCAGGTGGTTCCGGATCTCCTTGGAAGGGGAAGGACCGCTCCAGGAAATGGTGCTCAAAAACGGGGAAGACGAATTGGTCATCCGCTGGGAGAAGGTACAGGAAGAGACGAAGGTAGACCCTTCTTTCAAGGTGGCGGAGCAGCAGGGGCTGGCCTTTGACCACAGCCTGATCCTGCTTTACGCTTATTCCAGAATAAAGGAAATCCTCCGGCAGCATCCGGACCTCTAAGGGACAGACGCCGCATTCCCAATCGTCCATAAGGAGAGCCGCGCTATGAAAGATCACGCTTCGCGTGAGGCGCGGCCTGCGTCACCGCCTTGCCAGGCGGAAAGGATTGCATTTCACAATGCGCTTTGGTAAAATCCTAAAGTAATAAGGAAAATTCGTTCGCTGTACGGAAAGTCCTTTCTAACGGGAAGCCTTAAGCGAAAAGGAGTGTCATGGAAAACTGCAGAATCAGGGTTTATTACGGGCCGGGAACGGGAAAGACTTCCGCAGCCTTGGGCAACGCGCTTCTGGCGGCCGGGTCCGGAAAGACCGTAGTCATCATCCAGTTCCTGAAATCGAAGGAATTAAAGGATTATTCCGTCTTAAAGAGGATGGAGCCGGAGATCAAGCTGTTCCGCTTTGAAAAAAAGGCGCAGGATTATTGCAACCTCACCCCCGAAGCAAAGGAAGCGGAAATCCGGAATATCAAAAACGGGCTGGGATTTGCCAGGAAGGTGCTTTCCACTGGTGAATGCGACCTGCTTATTATGGACGAGATACTGGGCCTGTTCGAATATGGGATCCTGACAGTGGATGAATTTCTGGAGATGTGCCAAAACGCATCCGACCCCATAAGGATCATTCTGACCGGCAGGGTTTTGGACCCGCAGCTGGAAGAGGCTGCAGACGAGCTTTACCGGATCGATGTCATAAAGAAAAGGAAATAAGTTGAATAGTGCCTGTGGAAAGGAGCAATAAAGCTTCTCTTCAGGGCAGCAGTAGTAAGAAGGAGGCAGACGGATGTCTATATTCCAGGGATCTGGTGTTGCGATCGTAACGCCATTTGATAAACGCGACCATGTCAATTATGACATGCTGGAACAGATGATCAATTACCACATTGAGAATGGGACAGATGCAATTGTCATCGTCGGTACTACAGGAGAGAGTTCCACCCTTTCCATGGGCGAGCATGCAGAATGCATCCGCCAGGCAGTAGCCATGGCAAAAGGCAGGGTCCCGGTCATCGCTGGTACCGGTTCCAACAGTACCGAAACAGCGATCCAGCTTTCCAAAGAAGCAGACGGCTACGGCGTGGACGCTGTCCTGGTTGTAACGCCATATTACAACAAGGCTACCCAGAAGGGACTCAAAGTACATTACACCGAAGTAGCAAAATCCGTAAACTGCCCGGTCATCATTTATAATGTACCCAGCCGTACCGGCTGCAAGGTCAACGTAGATACGGCAGCAGACCTGATCAATGGCGTCAGCAATATTGTGGGCATGAAGGATGCTACCGGTGATATCACCAACGCGGCAGATTTGATGTTCCTGACCAATGGCGAGGCTGAGCTTTATTCCGGAAATGACGACCAGGTAGTGCCGATCCTTTCCGTAGGCGGCATCGGCGTAATTTCCGTGCTTGCCAACATCGCGCCGAAGCAGACTCATGACATGGTGCGCTCTTACCTAGATGGCGATGTAAAGACCGCCAGGGATATCCAGGTCAAGGCTATGCCGCTGATCCATGCCCTGTTTTCCGAAGTAAACCCGATCCCTGTAAAATATGCCATGAGGGCTATGGGCTGGGATGTAGGAGGGCTCAGGCCGCCTCTTACCGAAATCGAGCCGGAGCATGCCGCTAACCTGGTTGCCCAGATGAAAGCTTTCGGAGTGCCTGTAAAAGAATAATGAGGCTTTCCAGACGGAGCCTGTAAAGTAAATAAGGAGGACCATGCTGGTTTTGGCGCGCCCTGCGTGCCGGCATGGCCCTTTTCACTTCCTATTAGTTATGGACAGACGCCGCATTCCAAATCGTCCATAGTCATCGCCTTTCAGGCGATGGCATAAGACGAAGCGGCTAGTGCATCGCAAGGCATCCTCCCGCTGAAGCGGGTCCCTCCTTACGAT
>CADBRV010000022.1 GCA_902797185.1 uncultured Lachnospiraceae bacterium | reverse complement strand
CGCAGGGGCAAGCTGTTATGAGGCTGCTTTTTCCATCCGGGACAACCTGTCCGTGGTAAAAGCAAATGCCTATCTGGATGGGCAGGAAGTGTCTTTGGAAAAACGGGGGAAAGCATACTATGTCTCTCTTCCGGCAAAGAAAGAAGGGCAGAAGCTGCGAATTACGGCGGAAGATGCGGCAGGAAATGTGGGCGAATACACCATCAGCCCTGTGTATATCCAGGAAACCGTGGGAAGCACGGTTACCAGCGCTGTCGCAAAAGCCGGGGATTTCATCCAGAAACTTCTGGGAAAGGAAGGAGCGCTGCCGGCAGGAAGCAGCGGAGTCCAGACAGCAGGCAGTGAACAGGCTGCCGGCAGGGATGGAAGCAGGAACATCCAGGGTAAGCCAGCCTCATCCGCATCCGTTCAGGAAGACCGGAAGGGTGAAAAGCAAGGCGGGGCAGGAAAAGGGATGGGGCTTATCCTGTTTTTAGCAGGAGCAGGCGCCTTTGCGGGAGAATTTGTGAAAAAGCTGAAAAAGGAAGGGGGAAGGCTGCACCAGTGAATTACGCACCGCTATGGCACTGCCGATTTACTGCCGCGGTGGTTTGGCATTCAATCTTCCAGGAAACGTTCTATGGCAGCAGCAGCGCCGTTATGGGAATTGTCTTCTGTGACAAAATCTGCGGCTTCCTTTGCCTGGGGAGTGGCGTTCCCCATGGCGGCGGAATGCCCTGCCGCTTTTAACATGCCGATATCGTTGGCGCTGTCCCCGATGGCATAGACTTCATCTGTCGGGATGTGCAGGTGGCTTGCGATCGCCAAAAGCTCGGTGCCTTTATCTGCTTTGGGGCTTACGATTTCCAGAGCCCGGGTGGAGGAAAGGATCAGGTGGGCGTCAGACCAAGAAGAGATGGCGGAGGCGATTTCGTCCCGTTTTCCGGGTATTTCCGAAATCATCCAGATATTTTCGATGCCAAACCCCTGGCTGGCAGATTCCTCCATTTGGGAAAAGACATCTTTTACCGGCCGCCTGCTTTTTTCCATATAGGTGCGGAGCCAGGTTTCCTTATACGTATCCATCAGCCGGTCAAACTGGCCCTCCGGCACATATCCATACCCCTGGATAAATACAGTATAGATGACGCCTTCCTCCGACAAAAGGCGGATCGTTTTTTCCGCGAATGCAGGGTCCAGGAAATTGCCACGGAGCGGCTTTTCCTGTTCCAGGTCCAAGGTCATGGCGCCGTTAGAAGTTACCAGGTACCTTGTCCCGGGAAAGTGGATGACAGAAGGGGGGATTCCGTGAAAAGGGCGGCCGGTGGAAAATACGATTTCAGCACCCTGCCGCTGCGCTTTTTTGAGAGCCTCTTCTGTCTCTGGCGTGATTTTTTTATCCTCTGTAAATGCTGTCCCATCCAGGTCAATGCCCAGCAGAGATATCTTAGCCATAAAAGCCTGCCTTTCGAAAAGCTTCGCCCCATAAGGCGGCCAGCTTGTCTAAGGAAAAAGCCGCGTTTGCCGGGCTGCTGGAAGGCAGCAGGCGTGCCGGGATGCCTGTTTTTGCCCGTGTATATTTTTCATAAAGGCGGAAAGCGGTTTTCCCATTTGTAAAAATCCGGCCGTCGATCTTTGTCCCCCGGATAATGGGGGCGAGGTCGGTGAGCTGCGGGTCCGTAATGGAGCTGTCCGAAGAGCCCTTGATCCAGCAGCTGTCTATTACATCATACAGTGCTACCTTGTGGGAAGCAAGAAAGGCGCTTTTCTCTTCCGTACTGCCGGGGACAGAATCCTTAAAATAGGCTGCCAGGATTTTCCAGAAGCGGTTCTGTGGGTGCCCATAGTAAAAATTTGCTTCCCTGGATTTAACGGAAGGGAAGCTCCCCAGGATCAGTATTTCGGAATCCGGCCGGTAAAACGGACCGAAAGTATGGGTGCAGAAGGTTTTTCCCTCCCTTGAAGAGGAAACGTTTTTTACGGATCCTTCTGCTGTTGTTTTCCCGGCAGTTTTTCCTTTCGAAGCTGCCGGAGATGTATTTTTTCGAACAGGCATTTTGCGTCCTTTCGGCTATAAGTTGATCCTTTTTTTCTTCCAGGCATTGCTCAGGCAGTAAGGCATCCCGATCAGGACGGATACAAAGCCGGCGCCGGTGTTGCCCAGCCAGTATCCGGCAATACCCATGCCCAGGACATTGCCAAACAGGATGGAGAGGCTGATCCTGGCGACCACGCCGTCCATGATGCTGGTAAACATGCCCAGCATTGCCGCGCCGGTACCGGAGATCATGCTGTTGCAAGGCGTCCGGAGGGCCCCGCCAAAATTATCGATGGAGCAGAAAAAGCAGACGGTAGAAGCAAAAGCAATGACATTGGCATCAGAGGTAAAGATCCGGAACACAGGTCCGGAAAACAGGAGCAGCAGTCCGGAAAAGCAGGCCGCGTAAAGCAGCGTGAAGACCAGTTCCCAATGGAAAACGGATTTGGCACGGTCCATTTTCTTCGCGCCGATGCACTGCGCGATCATGGCCGCGCCGGCAGTGCTGACAGAGTTGGTGACAATCCGGTTGACGTTGGCCAGCTTTAACTGGATGCCATTTGCCGCGGAAGCGGCTACGCCAAAGGCGTTGATCAGAGAGTAGACATAGAGCATGGAGATGGAAATCAAAGAACCCTGCGCCGCCATGGGGATGCCCAGCTGCATCAGCACCTTCAGGGTGCCGGACTCGGGGCGGAAAGAGGAACCTTTGAAGTCAAATCCGAATGCTTCTTTCCTGTGGTACAGGAAAACAAGCGCAAACAGGAACGAAACTGCCTGCCCGATGATCGTCGCCAGGGCGGCTCCGGCTGTCCCCATGTGGAAGCCGGCTACAAAAAGCAGGTCCAGAACCGCGTTGAGACCGGAAGCGATGGCAATAAAGGCCAGCGGATGTTTGGAATCTCCCATCCCCCTCAGGATGGAGCTGACCAGGTTGTAACCGAAGATGAAAACCATGCCACAAGCACAGACCAGGAAATAGTTCCTTGCCATGGGAAAAGCGTCATCCGGGATTTTCACCAGGTGGAGCTGGATCCGCCAGGTAAACGCGCACAGGATGGTGACGCCCACCGCGATGAGAAGGAGGGTGGTAAACAGGGTGCCGATGGTTTTCCTGATTTTTTCCCTTTCACCAGCCCCGATGAACTGGCCGATCATAGTCTGCCCGGCCCCGCCAAAGCCAATAGCGATAAAGGTATAAAACTGGATTAATTCGCCGCAGGTGGAAACAGCGGAAAGACCGTCTGCCCCTACAAAATGCCCTACGACGATGGCGTCGATCATGTTATAAAGTGTCTGTAATAGGTTCGCCAGCATGAAGGGTGCCGCGAAGCGCAGCAGCTTTTTGCAGACGGAGCCTTCGGTCAAGTCTGTCCCGATAGAGGCTGCCATGTAGATCCCCCAATATAGCCATATCAGCTATCTTTTTCATTGTTTTACTTCGTTTTTACCTAACGTTATTATTATATCAATTTCGGTAAGCAGGATACAACGTGCATCCCCCCGGGAATCGCTGGTTTTCCTATGATATTATGGAATCGGTCCATGCAGGAATATGAATCCGGCGGCCCTTGCGCATTCGGGAAAGCGCTGGCAGACAGTTGGTAGATCAGCTGGCCGGCCGGGGCGGCCCTTGCGCATCCGGGAAAGCGCTGGCCAGGAAAGCATTGGGCAGGCTGGAGTGGAAGCCTTCGGGGCAGGCCATAGGATGGCAGATGGGGCTTGTGACGGTCAGTCCGGGAGCCTTTGGGCGGCTTGCAGCGCCTCGCTATCGTTGAGAATTCATAAGGAACAGGATATAATATTTCGAAATGGAAGCGAAAAAGCAGGACGAAAAACTCCGCGCGGAAAACAGGATGCGATGCGGATATACGACGGGAAGCTGCGCGGCTGCCGCGGCGAAGGCAGCGGTGCAGATGCTGCTGCGGCAGAAAGACGTAGGCCGGGTTTCGATTTGGACTCCAAAGGGGAAGACCCTTCATCTTTCGATAGAGCAGCCTTCTTTTTCCAAGGACGAAGCCTGCTGCTTTATCCGGAAAGACGCGGGGGATGACCCGGATGTGACGGATGGCATGCTCATCGGCGCGAAGGTACGGAAAAACAGGGATGGCGGGATCCATATTGACGGCGGGAAAGGGATCGGCAGGGTGACAAAGCCGGGCCTGGACCAGCCGGTGGGAAACGCCGCCATTAACCATGTCCCCCGGCAGATGATCCGGGAGGCGGTACAGTCTGCCTGTGAGGAAGAAGAGTGGGACGGCGGGATCGACGTGGTAGTCCTGGCTCCGGAAGGGGAGGAGAGGGCGCAGAAGACCTTTAATCCCAGGCTGGGCATCGTGGGCGGTATCTCGATCCTGGGAACCACCGGCATCGTAGAGCCCATGAGCGAAAAAGCCCTAGTGGAATCCATCCACCTGGAGATGCGGCAGGCCTGGAGCCTTGGGGCGGCTTATGAGCTCCTGGTGCCCGGCAATTATGGGGAAAACTTTGTAAAAGATGTATTAAAGTCAAAGCAGCGCCCGGTGCAGTTCAGCAACTATGTGGGCGAGGCGGTGGACTATGCCCTCCGGCTGCATCTGAAAGGCGTCCTTTTCGCAGCCCATATCGGGAAATTTATCAAAGTATCCGGCGGGATCATGAACACCCATTCCCATTTTGCGGACTGCAGGATGGAGCTTCTGGCGGCGGCAGCCATCCGGGAACATATCCCTCTGGAAATCCTGGAAAAGATCCTTTCCTGCCTGACCACGGAAGAAGCGCTGGACTATATCGAGCAGAGCGGAAAAGCAGAGGCAGTCTACCGGAATATATTGGAAAGGATCCTGTTTTACCTGGATAAACGCGCGAAAGGGCAGTTGGAGATCGGGGTTATCCTGTATTCTTCTGAAAAAGGGATGCTGGCCCGGTCGGAAAACGCGCAGGCGCTTTTGGAAAAATGCCAGGGGAATGGGGCATAATGCAGGGAGCGTAAAGGAGATACGCCCTGGATCGGTTCGGGAGGTACACAGGCATCCGCCTGTTTCATTCCTTTTTCAGGAGAAAAGACGCGAAAGCGGAAAGGAACGGCATGGTAACATTTGTAGGTGCAGGCTCGGGAGCGGCAGACCTGATTACAGTCCGTGGGAAAGAGAAGCTGGAACAGGCGGGACAGGTTATTTATGCGGGATCCCTTGTGAATCCACAGCTTCTTTCTTACTGCAAGGAAGGATGCCGCATCTTTGACAGTGCGAAAATGACCTTAGAAGAAGTCATCGCCAGGATCGAGGAAGCCCAGGAAGACGGGCTGGACACGGTGCGCCTGCATACAGGCGACAGCAGCCTTTATGGGGCAGTCCGGGAGCAGATGGAAGAGCTGGACAAGCGGGGCATCCTTTATGAAGTGGTGCCGGGCGTCAGCTCCTTCTGCGGAGCGGCGGCATCCCTCCAGATGGAATATACCCTGCCCGGAGTCTCCCAAAGCGTCATTTTGACCCGGATGGCAGGCCGTACGCCGGTGCCGGAGCGGGAGAGCCTTTCTTCCCTGGCCAGCCACCAGGCAACGATGGTCTTGTTTTTAAGCGCGGGCATGCTGGAGCAGGTCACAGAAGAACTGGAAAAGGGCGGATACAGCCCGGATACGCCGGCAGCCATCGTCTATAAGGCAACCTGGCCGGATGAGAAGCAGGTAATCTGCACGGTGGAGACCTTGGCACAGTGTGCCGCCCGGGAAGGCATTAACAAGACGGCCCTTATCATTGTCGGAGAGGCAGTAAGGCCGGAAAGATATGGCCGGTCCAAGCTTTACGATCCCTCTTTTACTACAGGATACCGGAAAGGGACGGGAAAGGAGGAGCAGTGAAGGTTTCCGCGATCTGCTTTACGCAAAAAGGGCAGGAGAAACTGCTTTCCTTGTCCGAAAAGTGGAAAGGCGGCCCGCATGAGCTTTCTGCTTTTTCGGCGGGGAGCTTTCCGCAGCAGCCAGGCGTCCGGCGGATCCGGGGCAGCGCAAAGGAATGGACGGGAAAAGCTTTTGCCGGTTCCGATGCCATCCTTTTTACAGGGGCTGCCGGCATCGCGGTGCGGCTCTGTGCGCCTTTTATCAAAGATAAGAAGACAGATCCCGCGGTGGTGGTCATGGATGAAAGCGGCAGCTACGTGATCCCGCTTTTAAGCGGCCATTTCGGCGGAGCCAATGAGCTGGCTCTGGAAATCGCCGACGCCTTGCACGCGCAGCCGGTCATTACGACGGCTACGGACCAGGAAGGGCTTTTTGCGGTGGATGTTTTTGCAAAAAAGAACAGCCTTTCCATCCGGGAATGGGACCTGGCAAAGGAAGTCTCTGCCAGGCTTTTGCAAGGAAGGAAAGTGGGATTCCAAAGCGATTTCCCCTGGAAGGGGGAAGTGCCGCCGGAGCTTATTGTAATTCCAGAGGGAAAGGACGATATCCCGGCGGATCCGGCAATTGTCCGGAAGAATCCGGAGGCAGGAGAAAAGAATCCGGAGGCAGGAGAAAAGAATCCGGAGGCAGGAGAAAAAGATCGGGAGGAGGGAGCCGTGGCTGCTATGGCCAGCCGAGGAGGGCTTCCTGAAATAAGGAAAGAATTGCCCGTGGGTATTTATATCAGCCGTGACCTTTCCCGAAACCCTTTCCCGCAGACCCTCCATCTGTATCCCAAAGATGTCACAGCAGGGATTGGCTGCAAAAAGGGGAAAAGCGAGGAAGAGCTTTCCGATTTCTTGAAAAAATGCCTTTTGGAAAACAGGATTTCACCCTGCTGCTTGAAACAGGTATCTTCCATAGACCTTAAGGCAGGGGAAAAGGGGCTGCAGGGGCTCTGCCGTTTCCTGGGCGTCCCACTGCGAATTTTTCCGGCAGAAGAGCTGGAAAAGGTAGAGGGAGATTTTTCCGATTCGGATTTTGTGCGCAGCGTGGCGGGTACAGGCTGTGTCTGCGAAAGGGCGGCCGTGCTGGCATCTGGCAATAGGATCCTCCTCATGAAGAAAAAGGCGGAAAATGGCATGACGGCGGCATTAGCGGGAGAAATAAGGAGGCTGCGGTTTTGAAGACCCTTTATGTAGTAGGCATCGGTCCGGGCGACACGGATGAAATGACGGTCCGGGCAAAGAAGGTTTTGGAGGAAAGCCATCTTATTATAGGGTATGGCGTATATGTGGACCTGCTGCGGGAATCTTTCCCGGGCAAGGAATTCCGCACGACGCCTATGACCAGGGAACGGGAACGCTGCCAGATGGCACTGGAAGCGGCGGACCGGGGCGAACAAGTTGCCATGGCTTGCGGCGGCGACGCCGGTGTTTATGGCATGGCGTCCCTGCTTTTGGAAATGGGAACGTCTTTCCCAGAGGTGGAAGTCTGCGTAGTGCCGGGAGTTACCGCGGCGCTTTCCGGAGGAGCCCTTTTGGGGGCGCCTTTGTCCCATGATTTTGCCGTCATCAGCTTAAGCGACAGGCTCACGCCCAAAGAGCTGATCCGCAAAAGGCTCATCCTGGCGGCACAAGCAGATTTTGCCATCGTGATTTACAACCCGGCCAGCAAAGGGCGCCCGGATTATTTAAAGAAGGCCTGCCAGGACCTTCTGACGGTAAAAAGCCCGGATACGGTCTGCGGCATGTGCAGGCAGATCGGCAGGGATGGGGAGGAATGGGAAATCCTTTCCCTGGGGCAGCTCAAGGACGCGCCCGCGGACATGTTTACAACGGTATTTATCGGCAGCAGCCGTACAAAAGAAGTCAATGGAAGGATGGTAACGCCAAGAGGGTATCTGGACCGGAAGGCATAACGGATGGCGGAGCTGTTTTAGGGCAGGGAAACTGGAACAGGTTTCCAGAAGCCTTTTCGAGAAGGATGTTCCATGGGGCATTTGCACCAATGACCGTCATCAGCGTTACTTGGAGCAGGTAAGGAACAGCGTTTGAGGTCCGGGCATGGCCCGGAGTGGAGGACAAAATGAGCGACCTTGTGATTTTTGCCGGCACGACGGAAGGCAGGGTGCTGGCAGAGGAACTGGTGGGAGAAGATGTTTCGGTAACGGTATGCGTAGCCACGGAATATGGCAAGGAGCTGCTTCCCAAAAGCAGCAACATCCATGTGACGGACCGCCGCATGGACCAGCAGGATATGGAAGCGATGCTGCGGGAAGAAAAGCCCAAGCTGGTTCTGGATGCGACCCATCCCTATGCACGGGAAGTGACGGAAAATATCCGCCATGCCTGCGAGAATACCTACATGGATTACCTCCGGATCCTTCGGAGCAGCGAGCTGGATGGGGACGAACCGGTGCTGCATGTTTCCAGCCCGGAGGAAGCTGCCGCCTATCTGGACAAACGGAAGGGCAATGTCTTCCTTGGCACCGGGATCAAAGAAGTACCGGCCTTTTTAAACATGGAAGACGCGCTGGAGCGGCTTTATGTGCGGACGCTGCCTTCCGTTGATGCGGTAACGAAGTGCGAAGGCTATGGGATCCGGGGCAGCCATCTCATCTGCATGCAGGGACCTTTTTCGAAGGAGCTTAATGAAGCCCTTTTCCGTAAATGGAATATTTCCTTCCTGGTTACGAAGGATTCCGGTTCTGCCGGCGGGTTCCAGGAAAAGCTGGAAGCGGCAAAGGCAGCAGGGGTCTCTGTCGTGGTGATCGGACGGCCCATGCAGGAAAGCGGCATCAGCCTGCAGCAGGCGGTGCAGGAACTGCAGGAGCGGTTCCGCCTGCGCAGCAAGCAGAAGGTGACGATCCTGGGATTTGGCAGCGGGAGCCTCGCGGACCTGACGCTGGAAGCAGACGAGGCAATCCGCCAGGCAGACCTTGTCGTTGGCGCGGACCGTATGGTGGTCCCTCTGGAAAAGTACGGGAAGCCGGTTTTTGTGAGCTACAAGCCGGATGAAATCATGAAATACCTGGAGCAGCACCCGCAGTACCATAGGGTAGCGGCTGTCATGTCCGGTGATGTGGGATTTTATTCCGGGGCAAAACGCCTGTGCGAAAAGCTGGAAAAGAAGGGCTGCCAGGTCAGGCTCCTGCCGGGGATTTCCACCCTTTCCGCTTTATGCGCAAAGGTAAAAACCACCTGGGGAGATGCCGTGTTTGTCAGCCGCCATGGGCGCAGCCAGAACCTTCTTCCGGTATTAAATTTTCACCGGAAAGTATTCCTGCTGCCTGGAGAAACCCTGGAAGGGCTTTGCGATATCTTGCTGGAAAACGGGTTAGGGAAGGTGCACATCACGGCCGGTTCCCGGCTTTCCTATGAGGATGAAAAGATCCTGCAGGGGACGCCGGAAGAGCTTAGGAACGAAAGCTGTCCGGAGCCCTATGTCGTTCTTTTGGAAAACCCGGATGCGGGAAAATGCGTCATCACGCCGGGCATTCCGGATGAAATGTTTATCCGGGGCAAAGTGCCTATGACCAAGCAGGAAGTGCGCAGCGTGATCCTGGGCAAGCTCCATCTGACAAGGGATGCCGTGGTTTATGACATCGGTGCCGGCACCGGTTCTGTTTCCGTGGAAATGGCACGGCAGATGGACCGGGGCATCGTGTATTCGGTGGAAAAGAAGAAAGAAGCGCTGGAACTTTTGGAGAAAAACCAGAAGAAGTTTGCCATTGAAAATATGCTGGTTGTCGAGGGAGAGGCACCTGCCGCTTTGCAGAGCCTGCCCACGCCCAGCCATGTCTTTATCGGTGGCAGCAGCGGGAACCTGCCAGAGATTTTAGATACTGTGCTCAAAGACAACCCCAAGGCCAGGGTAGTCCTTTCGGCGGTTTCCTTAGAGACCCAGGAGCAGGCTGTTGCCTGGATGGAAGAGCACCAGGTGGAAGCGGAAGTGGTGCTGCTCCAGGCTGCCAAAAGCAGGGCGGCCGGAAGCCACCATCTGATGCAGGGGGCAAGCCCTGTCATGCTGTTCAGTTTTGGAGGAGATGGCACATGGGACAAAGCAGGATCCTGATCGCGGCCCCGAAAAGCGGGAGCGGCAAGACTTTGGTGACCATCGGTCTGCTTCGGGCATTTAAGGACCGGGGGCTTAAAGTCTCTTCTTTTAAATGCGGCCCGGATTATATTGACCCATTGTTCCACAGAGCGGTCCTGCAGGTGCCCGCCGGCAACCTGGACCCGTTCTTTTCCGATGCCGGCCAGCTGCGGCAGATCCTGGCAGAGGAATCCGCGGGTGCGGATATTTCCGTGCTGGAAGGAGTCATGGGATATTATGACGGGCTGGGGGCCTCTTCGGTGGAAGCTTCCACCTATGATGTCGCGAAAAAGACGAAGACCCCGGTGATATTTGTGATTGACGCGGGAGGAGCCGGGCTTTCCAACCTGGCCCTGCTTTCCGGGTTTTTCCATTTTGTGCAAGACAGCGGGATCTGCGGCGTGCTGATGAACCGCTGCTCGGAAAATGTCTTCCGCATGTTAAAGGAAAAGGTGGAGGAAGCTTATCCCATCCCGGTTCTCGGCTACCTGCCCCGCCTCAAGGAAGAAGAGATCCCTTCCAGGCACCTGGGGCTTTTCCTTCCCAATGAGATTGAGGGCTTGTCCCAGAAGGTGGGAAAAATCGCGGCGCAGATGGAAGAGACAGTGGACCTGGACGGCATCCTGGAGCTGGCGTGCAAAGCCGGGAAACTGGAGAAAGCGGGGGGTCCGGCAGAGCAGATGCAGCCAGGGCAGGCTCCGGAGGAAGCGGGGGCTTCGGCAGTAGGACCGGGAAATCTGTCAGAAAAGCCGGAACATCCAGCAGAAAATAAAGAGCGTCTTCCCGTCCGGATCGCTGTCGCCAGGGATGAGGCATTCTGCTTTTATTATCGGGAAAATATCAGCCTTTTGGAAAAGCTGGGTGCGCGGATCGTAGAGTTCTCGCCCCTGCGGGACCATTCCCTGCCGGAAGGCTGCAGCGGGCTTATTTTAGGCGGGGGTTACCCGGAACTCCATACCCGGCAGCTTTCGGAAAATACACCCATGCTGGAAGCAGTCCGCCGCGCGGTAAAGGAGGATATGCCGGTTTGGGCGGAATGCGGGGGTTTTCTGTACCTGCAGGCACAGCTGCAGAACCCGGAAGGGGAAAAATGGCCCATGGCCGGCGTGCTGGATGCGGAGGGTCTGAAGTCGGACAAGCTGTCCCATTTCGGTTATGTGCAGCTTACGGCGCGGCAGGATACGCTGCTGCTTAAGAAAGGCGGCACCATCCGCGGCCATGAATTCCATTACTGGAAAAGCACCTTTGACGGGGATGCTTTTCTGGAAGAGAAGCCGGTGGGCACAAGGCACTGGACGGGAGGCATCGCGAAGGGGAACCTTCTGGCGGGATTCCCTCATTTTTACCTGTCATCTGCTCCGGAAGCGGCGGAAAGGTTTCTGGATGTGTGCCGCCAGTTTGCTGCCCGGCAGAAAGCAGGCATTTAGGAGCTGCCATCTATTGGCTGTCCGGCGGCCGGAAAGCTCTTAGGAGGCACCTGCCGGTTTGGAACATGACACATCTATTGAAAGTATGAGATGCGGAAAGCATGGTTCGCATAAAGGAAGGAATCAAAGGGACAGTATTTTGACTCTGAAAGAGACGATACAAAATATAAAGCCATTGGACCAAAAAGCCATGGGGCAGGCAAAGCAGAGGTGGGACAGCATTGCCAAGCCGCTGCACAGCCTGGGGCTTTTGGAAGATGCCATTGTCCAGATTGCCGGCATCAGCGGGACGCCGAAGGTGGACATCGGCCGCAGGGCGCTGCTCATCAGCTGTGCGGACAACGGCGTCGTGGCGGAAGGGGTCAGCCAGAGCGGGCAGGAAATTACTGCCGTGGTAGCGGAAGATTTCCTGGAGGGCAAGTCCTCCGCCTGCAAGATGGCACAGAAAACCGGGACGGACCTTTTTGCGTATGACGTAGGCATGGCGAGGGATACCAAGGTCCCGGCCTGCAAGCAGGCTTATGGCACAAAAGATATGGCCAAAGACCCGGCCATGTCCAGGAAGCAGGCGGTCCGCACCATCGAAAACGGCATCCGTCTGGCAGTGGAAAAAAAGGAAGAAGGCTACCGGATCCTGGCTACCGGGGAAATGGGGATCGGGAATACCACGACCAGCGCGGCGGTGTCATCTGTCCTTCTGCAGGAGCCGGTGGAAAAAATGGCCGGGAAAGGGGCAGGGCTTTCAGATGAAGGCCTCCTTCGGAAAGTCCGGGTCATCCGGCAGGCAATTGAGGTAAACCACCCGGATCCGGCTGACCCGGTTGACGTCCTTTCCAAAGTAGGGGGCTTTGATATTGCCAACATGGCAGGCATTTTCCTGGGAGGGGCGGCGGCAGGCATCCCGGTTTTGATCGATGGGTTCATTTCATCCGTAGCAGCCCTATGCGCGGTGCGGCTCTGCCCGAACGCCAGCGGCTATATCTTATCTTCCCATGTTTCCGAGGAAGCAGGCAGCAAAGCCGTGCTGGAGGCACTGGGCAAGAAGGCTTTCCTCCACTGCGAAATGGGGCTTGGCGAAGGGACAGGGGCAGTTGCATGCCTTCCTCTTTTGGATTTGGCGCTTTGCGTGTACAATGAAATGAGCACATTTGAAGACATCCGGATCGAGCCTTATAAGCCGCTGTAAGAAAGCCGGTATGTGGGAGGGAACATGTTATCTGTCGTGACCGGCGGGAGCGGGAGCGGGAAGTCCGCGTTTGCCGAGGAGAGGCTCTGCAGCATCGCACAGGGAGAAAAGGTTTATCTTGCCGTCATGCGTGCGGCAGATGAAGAAAGCAGGGCAAGGGTCCGCCGCCACCGCTTCCTCCGCCAGGGAAAAGGCTTCCGGCTGGTGGAAAAGCCGTTGGACCTTAAGGAACTTTCCTTTTCGGGGACAGAGTCTGTGCTTTTGGAAGACCTGCCCATGCTTTTGGCAAATGAAATGTTCCGGGCAGACGGAAAAGCACCAAAGGAGCCGGAAGAGGTTCTGGAGGAGCTCCTTCACCTGGAACGGAGCGTCCGGGACCTGGTGGTAGTGACCGGCAACCTGTTTGAAGACGGCGCCCTTTATGACGAGATGACTTCCCGCTATCTGGAAGTCTTGGGAGGATGGAACCGGCAGCTTTGCCGGATGGCACAGGAAAGGACGGAGGTAGTCTATGGGATCCCGATTCCCTTTTAAGGAATGGAAAGAAAACCTTCAGGGGATGGAAAAGCCCCAGGCATACGAGCTTTATAACAGCTTTCTGATCGCGTTTTCCATGTATTCCAGGATACCGGTGCCCAAGGCGGACTGGAAAAAGGAAAACATGAAGTATGTCATGTGCTTTTTCCCTTTGGTTGGTGCCGTGATTGGTATTTTAATGGGCATTTTATGGGCAGTGGGGATCGCCATCCATCTGCCAAGGCTGCTTCTGGCAGCCTTTTCGGTGGCACTGCCATTGGCTTTGACAGGCGGGATCCATCTGGACGGATTCCTGGATACATCGGATGCCAGGCACTCCTGCCTTGCCCGGGAAGAAAAGCTGCGGATCATGGACGACCCCCATACAGGGGCTTTTGCGCTGATCGCGGCAGGCACCTGGTTCTGCCTGGAACTGGGCGGCTGGAGCGGGATTACCATGAAAGCCCTCCCGGTGATGTGCCTTTCCTTCGTATCTTCCAGGGCACTCAGCGGATACCTGGTGCTGACGCTGCCCAAGGCAAAGGACAAGGGGCTTAATGCCACCTTTTCCGATGCGGCGGAAAAATCCCTGGGGCAGGTAGTAATGCTGGTTTATTTCCTCGTCTGCGCCATTTGGATGCTCCTTCTGCGGCCGGTGCTGGAAATCGTGGCCATGGCAGCAGCAGTCCTTACCTGGTTTTATGTCCGGAAAGTGGCACAGAAGGAATTCGGAGGGCTTACCGGGGATTTGGCGGGCTATTTCCTTTCCCTCTGTGAAATGGTCATGGTTGTAGCGGCAGCAGTAGCCTGCAGTATATAAATAGATGGACTGCTGGCGGGCAAAGCGCAGGCTGTGACAGCGGCCTGCAGCATATAAATGGATAGATGGCGGCGGATACAAGAGAAAGCAATGGCGTTGTCCCGCAGGGTATCAATGGATGGACAGCTGGCGGGCAGAGCGCAGGAAGCAGCAGGCAGGAGGTTCGGGATGGTATTTGTGACAGGCGGAAGCTGGCAGGGAAAACGGGAATGGGCGAATAAAACGTTCCCGGAACTTACGAATATTGTGGATGGGGAAACGGCGGAATTTTCCGATTTTGTACAGGCGCAGAGGATCGACCGGCTCCATCTCTGGATCCGCCGGAAGATGAAAGAGGGCGGCAGCCTGGATGGATATGTGGACCGCCTGCTCCAGCAGAACCCGGATGTGGTTATTTTAATGGACGAAGTGGGCAGCGGCGTCGTGCCGGTGGATAAGGAAGAGCGGGCTTACCGGGAAAAGGTAGGCAGGATCGGCTGCGAGATCGCGGAAAAAGCCCAGAGCGTTTACCGCGTCATCTGCGGCATTGGAACGGAGATTAAATAATGAGCATGGAAGTAACGCTGATCCGGCATCTGGCGACGCCGGGAAATTTGGAAAAACGCTTTATCGGGACCACCGACCCCGACCTTTATCCCCAGGCGGCAAAGGACCTTCTGGAGCATTATCCGGAGGTGGACCTGGTTTATGTCTCTCCCATGAAAAGGACCTGCCAGACGGCGAAGCTGGTTTATCCGGGAAAAGAGCTTTTGGTGGAAAAAGGGCTCCGGGAGATGGATTTCGGGGACTTTGAAGGGAAAAATTACGATGATTTGAACGGCAACCCGATTTACCAGGAGTGGATCGATACGGAGGGAAAAACCACTTTCCCTAACGCCGAGCCCAGGGAAGAGTTCATCGACCGGGTGGAGAAGGCTTTTGAAAACATCATCCGGGACGCCCGGAGGAAAAACGCGGAAAAAATCGCCCTGGTGGTGCACGGCGGTACCATCATGGCCCTGCTGGACCGGCTTTCGGAGCCCCATAAGGACTACTATACCTGGATGTGCGGGAATGGCGCGGGATACCACTGCGTTTTCCAGGATGGAAAGCTGGAGCAGGTATGCGCGCTCTGCTGATTTCGATCTGGACCGGTTACCTGGCGGACCTTCTGTTTGGCGACCCGGCCTATCCATTCCATCCGGTGCGGCTCATGGGAAAAGAAATCAGTGCTTGGGAAAAAGCTTTCCGCAAAGTTTTTCCCAAGACACCGGCCGGAGAAAGGGCGGCGGGGGCGCTGCTGGCCGTATGCACGGTCTTAACCGCTGCCATTGTGCCATACTTCCTGCTATGGGCGGCGTTCCGGATTCATTTCCTGGTGGGCATCGCTTTGGAGTCTGTTTTCTGCTGGCAGATCTTGGCAGTGAAGGACCTCAAAAAAGAGAGCATGGAGGTTTCTTACCGGCTGCAGGAGGAAGGGCTTCCCGCCGCAAAGCGCGCCCTTTCCATGATTGTGGGCAGGGAAGTGGAGCCTCTGGATGAGGAAGGCGTGGTGAAAGCGGCAGTGGAGACCGTGGCGGAGAATGCTTCGGATGGCTGCCTGGCACCGCTTTTCTACCTGTTTTTATTCGGGCCGGCCGGCGGCTTTGCCTACAAGGCAGTCAATACCATGGATTCCATGATCGGGTACCGCAACGACAAGTACCGGTATTTCGGTACCGTGGCGGCCAGGATGGATGACGTGCTTAACTTCATCCCTTCCAGGATGTGCGCGCTGTTGATGCTGCTCTGCGCCAGAGGGAAGGGATTCCTTCATGCCAATGCGGTGAAAATCTTCCGCCGGGACAGGTATAACCATGCGAGCCCCAATTCCGGGCAGACAGAGTCCGCCATGGCAGGAGCCCTGGGGCTGCAGCTAGGCGGGGATGCCTTTTACTTTGGAAAACGGGTGAAGAAAAAGACCATGGGGGATGCCCTGCGCCCTGCCCGGGCGGAGGATATCCGGCTGGCAAACCGGCTCCTTTACCGGACGGTTTTCTGCGGGATGCTGCTGGGGACGGTCATTTGCCTGGTGGTTTATTGGGCAGTGCGGTTTTGGGGATCGTGCTTGTAATTCAAAGACCAGTGTGTTTCGGAAGCTTATGCATTTCGATATTTTATACATGGAAGCAGGCTATACGTAATTCGATGCTCCATGCATTGGGCTTCAACTATGCGATATCGTAACCTGCATATTTGGACCGGATATGCGAAGTACGATATTTTCTATTTTTTTACAGGAAGGCTTACAGGAGGATTTTCAGGAGGCACTATGGTAGAGCACGGCGGAGACATTTATTCCCATCCGGGGGTGCTGGATTTTTCAGCCAACTTAAACCCTCTCGGCATGCCAAAGGCAGTGCGGGAGGCGGCCGCCCAGGCAGCGGCAGGGGCAGAGGCGTATCCGGATCCCTCCTGCCGGGAGCTTGCCGGATGCCTTTCAAAAGCCTTGTCTGTGCCGGAAGAATGGATCCTGTTCGGAAATGGGGCAGAAGAACTGATTTCTGCTATGGGCAGGGTATTATCCGGCGGAACTTGCTCCGGCAGCATTCTTTCCGGCGGGCCTCTTTGCGCCAGAGAAGTGCTGCTTCCAGTCCCTGCCTTTGGGGAGTATGAGGAATCCTTCCGCAGGCAGCAGTGCCGTGTGCGCCATTTTTACTTAAAAAAAGAAGAAGGCTACCGCGTCCCGGAGAAAATCCTGGAGGAGATCACTCCCCGGACCGGGGTGCTGGTATTGTGCAGCCCAAACAATCCCACCGGCATCTGCGTGCCACGCAGCCTTCTTTGGAAGATCCTGGGACGCTGTGAAGAAACAGGCACGTTCTTTTTATTGGATGAAAGCTTCCTCCCGTTTGTGAAGGGTGCGGAATCCTTAAAATCGGAACTTCCCCATTCGCCCCACCTGGTTATGATCGGGTCTTTTACGAAAATTTTTTCCATGGCGGGCCTTCGGCTTGGCTTCTGTCTCAGTTCCGACCATGGCTTTCTCCACGCCCTGCGGGAGCAGGTGCCCTACTGGAATGTTTCTACTGTGGCACAGGCGGCGGGATGCGCGGCGCTTCAGGAAAAGGAGTATCTTGCAGAAACCATCCCGTATGTGGAAAAAGAGCGGGAACTCCTGAAAAAGGGCTTGGAAGAAAAAAGCATGCGGGTGGAAAATTCCCAGGCAAATTACCTGTTTTTCCACGGGCCGGAGGATTTAGGGCGGAGGCTTTTGGAGCAGGGCATCCTAGTGCGGGACTGCCGGAATTATCCGGGGCTTTACGCGGGGGATTTCCGGATTGCGGTGCGCACCGATGAGGAAAACCGGAAATTCCTGCATGCATTGGAGGCAGTATGGCAAAATCGATTATGATCCAGGGCACCATGTCCAGTGCCGGTAAAAGTTTTCTGGCAGCCGGCCTTTGCCGGATTTTCCATCAGGATGGTTACCGGGTGGCTCCCTTTAAATCCCAGAACATGGCGCTCAATTCTTATATTACAAAAGAAGGGCTGGAAATGGGCCGGGCACAGGTCTTCCAGGCCCAGGCAGCAGGGGTGGAGCCCTCGGCGGACATGAACCCGGTCCTGCTGA
Source organism: uncultured Lachnospiraceae bacterium (assembly GCA_902797185.1). GTDB lineage: Bacteria > Bacillota > Clostridia > Lachnospirales > Lachnospiraceae > RUG14243. The sequence continues at coordinate 16,178 of CADBRV010000022.1, read as the reverse complement.
AGCCTTCCAGCAATACCGCTTCCCAGGTGGTGGTAAACGGCATCCCCAGGAGCGACATGCCGGCAAGGGAATATTTCCGGTACAAGAAAAAGCTGGTGCCGGATATCATGGCTGCCTATGGGAGGCTTGCCGCCCGAAATGACATCATCGTGATAGAAGGGGCCGGATCCCCGGCAGAAATCAACCTGAAAGAGAATGATATCGTCAACATGGGGCTGGCGGAAATGGTGGACGCGCCGGTGCTTCTGGCAGGCGATATCGACCGGGGCGGGGTGTTTGCCCAGCTTTACGGGACCGCTGCCCTTTTGGAAGACAAGGAGAGGGCACGGCTAAAGGGCTTTGTCATTAACAAGTTCCGGGGTGATCCTTCTTTGTTAGGCAGCGGCATTACTATGCTGGAAGAGAAAACCGGCATCCCGGTACTGGGCGTGGTGCCATACCTGGAAGACATAGACCTGGAGGATGAGGATTCTTTGGCGGAGCGGCTCAAAGGCCCCCGCCATGAAGGCATCCTGGACATCGTGGTTGTCCGCTTGCCGCGTATTTCGAACTTTACGGATTTTTACCTGCTGGAAAGCTCTCCGGCCGTAACCCTTCGTTACGTAAACCATCCCCAGGAGCTGGGGCATCCGGACCTTGTCATCCTGCCTGGAACCAAGAGCACCATTTCGGATTTGAAATGGCTGCGGGAAAGCGGCATGGAAATGGCGCTGCGCCGGGAAGTTTCCAAGGGGACGCCTCTTTTCGGCATCTGCGGCGGCTTCCAGATGATGGGGCAGCGGATCCTGGATCCGGAAGGGGCAGAAGGCGGAGGGAAAATCCGCGGCCTTGGCTATTTCCCATCAGAAACGGTCTTCCGGAAAGAAAAGCGCCGTGCCCGGGTCCGGGGCAGGTTTGGAAAAGTAGGAGGTCCCTTGGCGGCTCTCAGCGGGAAACCGGTGGATGGCTATGAAATCCATATGGGACGGACAGAAGCTTTGGAAGAATACCGTCCTCTTACAGAAATGTCGGACCTGCAGGTACAGATACAAGGGATAAATGGACCTGATAACCATGGTTCAAGGCAGAGGGTATCCGAAGCAGAGAATCCCGGCTCACAGCCAGTGGGAGAAGGAAAGCTTGGGAACGGAATTCAAAGTACAGCGTCCTGCCCATCTGCCTATGTGCCCTCCATAGTGGGAGAAGAAAAGCTTGGAGATGGAACCCAAAGCACAGGGCAAGACGGCTTCCAATCCTATGATCCCCACGCAGAAGGTTTGCGGACGGAATGTGGGTTCCGGCAGGAAGGCATGCAGTGCGGCAATGTTTACGGCAGCTATGTGCATGGCATCTTCGACCAGGAAGAGGCAGTGGAGGCGCTGCTTTCTGCCCTGTCCAAAAACAGAGGCATCGACCTGGATGCCAAAGTGCCGGACCAGGAGGCTTACCGGGAAGAGCAGTTTGACCATCTGGCAAAGACCCTCCGGGAAAGCATGGATATGGACGCGGTTTACCGGATCACCGGGCTGTAAAGAGACTGTTTTTATCGAATAGGGAATAGACAGCAATCATGGAAAGAAAAGATCCAGAACAGAAAAAAGGACATAAAACTGCGGCACCAGGCAGTAATAGAGGCGAACGACCTGCTTCCCAGGGTATCGGAAAGGAAGAAAAAAGCGCTGCAGGCAGCTTTGCGGGTCCCTTTGACCAGGACGGGCTGGCGCTGGAGCATGTGCTGCCTGCCGATATCGAGAAACGGAGCTTTGAGATCATCGGCCAGGAACTGGGCGGGCGCACTTTTCCACCATTGGAGCAGCCTGTGGTTTACCGTGTGATCCATACTTCCGCGGATTTTGATTATGCGGACACCCTGACATTTACCCATAATGCGGTGGAAAAAGGCATCGAAGCAGTCCGCGGCGGAGCTTGCATTGTGACCGATACCCGGATGGCCCTTGCAGGCATCAACAAACGGGTTTTAGGGAAATTCGGCGGGCAGGCCATGTGCTTTATGGCGGATCCGGATGTGGCACAGGCCGCCAAGGAAGAAGGGACGACCCGAGCCGTCCAGAGCATGCGTAAAGCGGCTTCGCTGCCTGGGGAGAAACCTTTGATCTTTGCCATTGGGAATGCCCCTACGGCACTTCTGGAAGTGGCGGCGCTGGTCCGGGAAGGAAAAATCCGTCCGGCCCTGGTCATCGGGGTGCCGGTGGGATTCGTCAACGTGGTGCAGGCAAAAGAAAGGGTCCTCGAGGAAGATGTCCCCTGCATCGTCGCCAGAGGACGGAAGGGCGGCAGCAATGTTGCCGCGGCCATCTGCAACGCCATCCTTTATGAAGCCAGCGGGAACCGCAGGGAATAGGGGTAAAGCAGGATGCCTTGCCAGGCGAGACGGTGGACGATGCGGCTGGTGTATTGTAAGGGATCCTTCCGCTGAAGCGGCCCCTCCTACAATATATTTTGAAAAGGAAATTCTGGGATTGCAGCATACGGAAAAGAAATTTCGGGATTGCGCCATTTCCCATAAGCGAGTAGAATAGGAAAAGAAATAGGGAGCTCATGGAAATGGGCTGAGAGTAGGCTGCAGTGCCTTGACCTTTTACCTGATTTGGATAATGCCAACGTAGGGATATAGATGTAAGGACAGGACTGTATGCTATTGGCTGCAGTCCTTTTTGTGTACTTGATGCCCGCAGGGTTATGGCACAGCCAGTTATTTGATGCCACCCGCAAAGGGCAGGCATTGGCAGCGGGAAAAGCATCCCATCCCTGCATGCAACACATTTTTCCATAGCGTGCTTTTCTGTTTCCGGTGAGATGGGGGCACCACTTTTCACCGTATTAAAAGGCGCCGGATCAATCCATAAGTGGACATCCCGGCGGAAATAACAGCGGAAAAATCCCGAAGATATGAAGCCTGTGGACGGATTCCACAGGCTTTTCTTTTTTGGAGGGTCGTGCCTTTTTATGCATCTGCGGCGTGGCAGGACCTGCATCATCGCCCTACGGTCAATGACAGGACAAGGAGAAAGCTTTATTTCCAGGAGGAACATTTCCCCGGGGGAAGGAGGAGCACATGGTAACAGTAAATGGCGAGCAGAAAAACGCGGCCGGACAGAACCTGCTGGCTTTTTTGAAAACAGAAGGTTATGAGCCGGAGCGGGTCGTAGTGGAACGAAATCTGGACATCGTCCCGCGGGACGAACTGGAAAAGGTCGTTTTGGAAGATGAGGACGTAGTGGAAGTCCTTCGTTTTGTGGGAGGAGGCTGAGATGGAGCAGGAAAGAAAGCTTTCAAAGGATGCGGACCCGGAGAAGGACGTCCAGGAGGGGAAAAGCCTGCCAGATCAGCTGCAGATAGAAGATCCGGAAGAAGTAAAAAAGCAGATGCAGCAGATCCTCTCAAAAGAGGAACTGGACCGGGCTTTTGACGCCCGCTTCCCGAAAGAAATGCAGCAAAAGTTCCGCGGTGCCAGGGTGGCCATTGCCGGTCTTGGAGGACTGGGTTCCAATATTGCCGTCATGCTTGCCAGGAGCGGCATCGGGCACCTGCTGCTGGTGGATTTTGACACGGTGGATGTGACGAATTTAAACCGCCAGATGTACCTGGTCCCCCATGTGGGTATGCCGAAAACCCGGGCAATCCTGCAGATCCTGTACCAGGTGAACCCCTACCTGGATTACGAAACCGTACAGGCAAAGGTAACGCCGGAAAATGTAAAAGAGCTCTTCGGCGGCTATCCCATTGTCTGCGAGGCATTTGACAAGCCGGACCAGAAAGCGATGCTGGTGCGGGAGCTCCTTGGCCAGTGCCCGGAAAGCACTGTGGTTTCCGGTAATGGCATGGCAGGAGTCGGCGATTCCAATGGCATCCGCACCGCGAAGTTTGGGAACCGGCTGTATGTCTGCGGGGACCGTACAACGGATGTGGGCGGCGGAGTCGGCCTGACCGCCCCGAGGGTAGCCCTCTGTGCGGCGCATGAGGCAAACAAGGTACTGCAGCTCATCCTGCAGGAAGATTCCTAATAGGGAAAGCATTTAAGTAGAAATTGTAAAAGGAAAGGACAGACGTCGCATTCCAAATCGTCCTTAAGGAGAGCCGCGCCATGAAAGATCACGTTTCGCGTGAGGGCGCGGCTGCGTCACCGCCTTGCCAGGCGAGACATATAAGAGAGGGGAGCCACGCCATTATAAATCGCACTTCGTGCGGAGGCGTGTCCTGCGTCATCCCTCGAAAGGGTGATGACATAGGACGATGCGGTTAGTGCATCGTAAGGAAAATGGCTATGAAAGACCCGTTTGTTTTAGGTGGAAAAGAATTCAGCAGCCGGTTTATTTTAGGATCCGGCAAATACAACCTGGACCTGATCAAGGCAGCAGTCCAGCAGGGCGGCGCTCAGATCATTACTCTGGCGCTGCGCAGGGCAAATACCAAGGAGAGCGAAAACATCCTGGATTACATTCCGGAGGGAGTAACCCTGCTGCCCAACACCTCTGGTGCCCGGAACGCGGAAGAGGCAGTACGGATTGCCAGGCTCAGCCGTGCCATGGGATGCGGCGATTTTGTCAAAGTCGAGATCATGCGGGACACGAAATACCTGTTCCCGGACAATGATGAGACCGTGAAAGCCACGGAAATCCTCGCAAAAGAGGGATTTGTGGTGCTTCCCTATATGAACCCGGATTTAAATGCAGCCCGTGACCTGCAGAGCGCGGGGGCAGCAGCCGTGATGCCTTTGGCAGCCCCCATCGGCAGCAACAAGGGGCTGGCGACGAAGGAGATGATCCAGATCCTGATCGACGAGATCGATCTCCCGATTATTGTGGATGCCGGCATCGGCAAGCCTTCCCAGGCATGTGAAGCCATGGAAATGGGCGCGGCAGCCATCATGGCAAATACCGCCATTGCCACGGCCGGCAATGTGCCGGAGATGGCAGAAGCCTTTAAACTGGCCATCGAAGCCGGGCGGAAAGCATACCTGACCGGCATGGGCCGGGTATTGGCAAGGGGCGGCAGCGCTTCCGACCCGCTGACCGGGTTTTTACGTTAATGCAGTGCATCACAGAGCCATACCGTGCAGTAATGCGTACCGCGTGCACAGGCCGACTGTGTATGGAAACTGCAGAAAAAAACATGGAGGAGAAGATCAATATATGGACGAAGAAAACCAGGTTTATTTTGTAGACAGCGACAAGCTGCCGCCAAAGGCGCTGGAGCGGAAGCACCGGCTGGAGCAGGACCCCTCTTTCCGTACGGACCCGATGAAATATATGGAAGGGATGCAGGCCATCGATTCGGATATCAAGGACAAGGTCCGTGCCGCGATGGATCATTTTGATTATGATTCCTACACGGCAAAGGATGTGCAGCGTGCCCTTTCCTGTGAAACCTGCAGCATTGAGGATTTCAAAGCCCTCCTTTCACCGGCGGCCGCGCCGTTTCTGGAGCAGATGGCACGGAAGGCCGAGAGGGCGACGAAAGACCACTTCGGGAACACGGTTTATATTTTTACCCCGTTGTACATTGCCAATTACTGCCAGAATTACTGCATTTACTGCGGCTTTAACTGTTACAACAACATCCACAGGAAAAAGCTTTCCCTGGAAGAAGTGGACCATGAAATGCAGGTCATTGCCAAAAGCGGCATGGAAGAAATCCTGATCCTGACAGGCGAAAGCAGGGCATACTCGGATGTGGAGTATATTGGCGAGGCAGTCAAAATCGCCAAAAAATATTTCCGGAACATCGGCATCGAGATCTATCCGGTCAACGTGGATGAGTACAAATACCTCCATGAATGCGGTGTGGATTATGTGACAGTATTCCAGGAAACCTATAACCCTGTAAAATACGAGACCCTCCACCTGATGGGAAGGAAGCGTGTCTGGCCTTACCGGTTTGACGCCCAGGAACGGGCACTGATGGGCGGCATGCGGGGAGCCGGCTTTTCCGCCCTTCTGGGGCTGGATGATTTCCGCAAAGACGCCCTGGCAACGGCACTGCATGTCTATTACCTGAACCGCAAGTACCCGGCGGCGGAGCTTTCCCTGAGCTGTCCCCGCCTGCGCCCCATCGTGAATAATGAGAAAATCAACCCCAGGGACGTAGGGGAGAAGGAACTCTGCCAGATCCTCTGCGCTTACCGGATTTTCCTGCCCTTTGCGGGAATCACGGTATCCAGCCGGGAAAGCGCTTCTTTCCGGAACGGCATCACCAAGATCTGCGCCACGAAGATTTCCGCCGGCGTGTCCACCGGTATCGGTGACCATGAGGAGAAATACGAAGGTATCCAGGAAGAAGACGCGGGCGACGAGCAGTTTGAAATTAACGATACCCGCTCTTTAAAGCAGATGTATGAGGACATGGAAAAAGGCGGCCTGCAGCCGGTCCTAAATGACTATATTTATGTGTAAAAGGGATTTTGAGGAAGCCAATAAGGCTGATTCTGGGAAAGTCACCAGGTACCATCACGGGGAAGCGGATAAGTTTGATTCCGGGAAATCGAATAGGGACAATTCCGGGGAACATCCAAAGACAGGATCAAAGGGACCAGGTGATGAAATTTTCAGAAAAAACGATGAGGAAATTTATAAGGACCTTTTTGTAGTGACAGGCAGGTTTCTTGTAAAGGGTGATTTTCTGGAGCAGATCCGCAAAGTGGCACAACTTCATCCCGGCGGGCTGATCCTTAGGGAAAAGGACCTGCCGGATCCGGATTACCTGGAACTGGCGGAAAAGGTCCGGGATATCTGCGAAAAGGAGCAGGTTCCCTTCTTTGTGCATGGGCGGCTGGAGGTGGCACGGCAGACCGGTTGCCGGAACATCCACCTGCCACATGCCATGCTGGAAGGGCTGGACCGGGAAAGCCTGGCGGAAAATTTTGACCAGGTCAGCGTTTCCTGCCACAGTATGGAAGACGTGCGGGAAGCGGAAGCAGCCGGCGCCACCCAGATTGTCCTGGGCACGATTTTTGAAACGGAATGTAAAAAAGGGCTGAAAGGGAAAGGCACAGCTTTTGTCCGTGCCATCTGCCAGAGCTGCCATCTGCCGGTGTACGCCATCGGCGGCATCACGCTGGAAAACCTGCCCCTGGTAAAAGAAGCCGGCGCCGCCGGAGGCTGCATGAGATCCGGATTTATGAAGCTGTAAGCCGGGAAGACACAAGTTGTAAGCCAGAAGGGATTCAAGTGGGAATCCTTTTTAAAATCATCCCTACGGGTTTGTAGAAAGCTCCCTGCTGTTGTAAGATGGTTGCACAGCAGGGAGTTTTTGTATCGATAGAAAGGAAGGAATTCCTTGGGAAAAAGGTCAATAAAAGAAGATAAAAATATCTGGCAGAGGAGCCGGGAAGAAGCCGGCCTTACCCGGGCAGCAGCCAGTGAGGCGATGGGTTTTATTTCCGACAGCCGGATTGAAAAATATGAAAGCGGCAAGTCGCCGGTACAGCCTGACGAAGTGATGGCTATGGCAAAGGCGTATAAGAAGCCTGGGCTTTGCAATTATTACTGTTCCCATGAGTGCCCCATCGGGCAGGAATACGTCCCGGAAATTAAGGTACAGGACCTGGCGCAGATCGTGCTGCAGACCGTGGCTACGATGAACACCCTGGAAAAAGCCAAGGAGCGGTTCATCGAAATCACGGCGGACGGGGAGATCTCCGATGACGAGCTGGAAGATTTTGCCCGGATTGAAAATGGCATTGAAGAGATCGCCATGGCTTCCGACGCTTTGACCCTCTGGCTGGACAACATGGTCGCTTCCGGGAAAATCAATAAGGAAAAGCTGGACAAAGCCAGGGCGGTATTAGGAAAAAAGCAGTAAGCCGCTTCGATCTTCCTCGATGGCCGGGATGCCCGGCGTGTCCCAACAGCCCGGGCGTTAGCCTGTCCCAACAGCCGAGGGTCCAACCTGTCCCAGTAGCTGGAGTGTTTCGACTGTTCCAACAGCGGAAGCTTTCCACCTGTCCAAACAGCCGGGACGTTCCGCCTGCCTGATTGGCCCGTAAGTTAATTTGCCAAAAAGGAAAATTAGAGTCTTCTTTTTCGCTGATCTGTATATGTCGCTACAGGCAGCCTTCGGATAGAATAACGATGTCAGGGCAGGCAGGACAGATTTACAAGATCCTGCAGCCGGGATTCTGAAAAACGAGATATCCATCCAGCCTTTCAGCGGGATACAGGAAATCAAATCATCCAGGTTCCGGGGCATGTAACAGACAGGAGAAGGTGCCTATGGAGATTCATTGCAGGGATGTACGGACCCGCGTCACAATGGCACGGCTGCTGCTCAAGATGGGACAGTACCCATCCAAAAGCGAAAAATTAGGGGTTACAGACGCATCCGGTTTTAGAACAAAAGATGCGCAGGTAAAGAAAGAGGAAAAACATTATGCTTAGCTTATTCATTATTATATTAATCGCGGCTGTCTTATTTAAGTTTACAGGTTTCCTGTTTAGTGCGATTGGCCACATCCTGGGAGGGATCTTAGGATTTCTTTTCTGGATCTTCCTGGCATGGCTTGCAATTTTTGTTTTCGGCATGGCTATCTTTTCGCTGCCGATTATCCTGATTGTAGGCGTCATCGCAGTGATCGTAGCGATTGCCTCTTAATCGCTTCATCACCCGGAGGTGATGAAGCGGGCCATCCCGATTTTTTTTTATTCTACGAACATCCGGAATCTTTCCCGGAAGCAAAAAGGACAGATGCCGCATTCCGAATCATCCATAAGGAGAGCCACGCCATGAAAGATTACGCTTCGCGTGAGGGCGTGGCCTATGTCACTGCCTTGCCAGGCGATGACAGAGGGCGATGCGGCTAGTGCATCGTAAGGGATTTCCGCTGAAGCGGGTTTCTCCCTACGACATATATTGGAGGAGCATTATGAACGGTTATTATGACAGGGAAAAGGAAGTCCAGGAAGCGATCAGGGCAGGGGAAAGGGCGCTTTCCAGCCTGCAGCAGGCAGAACGGCAGCTTGGCAGCGCCAGCAATTGGGGACTGGTGGATATTTTCGGAGGCAACGCGCTTTCCGGCTTTATGAAACATATGAAGGTCAACAACGCCAGCCAGTGCGTGGAAAACGCGAAAAGGGACCTGATGGTTTTCCGTAACGAACTGGGAGATATCCGGGACATAGAAGGGCTGGATGTGCAGATCGACGGCTTCCTTACTTTCCTTGATTTCTTCTTTGACGGCTTTCTGGCGGACATCTTCATCCAGGCAAAAATCCAGAACGGGAAACGCCAGGTCAGGGAAGCGGAACAGAGGGTGGAGCAGATCTTAAATACCCTTCGCGCTTACTTATACTAAGAGCACGAACGCCAAAAGAAAGGCAGGCGTTTCACATATAGCCGGATCGCCGGACCAGACGTTGGCGTTTCGGAAAACCAAATGAAAAAGCAATAACGCCGAGGGGCAGGAAAAGCCTCACGGCGATTTTTTGTGAGACGGGCCAGAGAGGGGGGCTCTGCTGGAGAAAAAGAAAGGAAGAAGCTTGATGCAAAAAAAGGACACGTGCTATCATGGTGGCGGGATTGGACTGCAGTCCAAGGGCTACAGCCTGTTCCTTCTGGCGAGGACAGAATCCGGCCAGCATGTTTTTGACCTTAAAACAGGAGTAAACCAATGGATAACCGGACATCAGTAATAAAGGGAAAACCAGTCTTATGGATGGTCATTCCCTGTTATAACGAAGAAGCGGTCCTTCCGATTACATCTCCGGAGTTTCTGGACGAACTGTCCCATCTGATTGGATTGGGAAAAGTTTCTCCGGAAAGCCGGATCCTTTTTGTAAATGACGGCTCCAAAGACAGGACATGGGACATCATCAAGGACCTTTCGAAACAGGACCCGCATTTTATCGGGATCGCCCAGTCCCGGAACCGGGGGCACCAGAACGCGGTGCTGGCCGGGCTTATGGAAGCCAAAGACAGGTGTGATATCGCCATCAGCATCGACTGTGACGGGCAGGACGACATTTCCGCCATGGAGCAGATGGTGGATGCCTACCATGATGGATGCGAAATTGTTTATGGGGTGCGTTCGGACCGGGACAGCGATACCTGGTTTAAGCGGACGACGGCCCAAGGCTACTACAAAGTCTTAAACCGGATGGGCGTGGAGGTGGTATATAACCATGCGGATTACCGCCTTACCTCCAGCCGGGTGATGCAGCATTTTGCGGACTTCCACGAGGTGAACCTGTTCCTCCGGGGCATGTTCCCGCTGGTGGGTTTTAAATCCACTTCGGTCTATTACAGCAGGAAGGAGCGGGCAGCAGGGAAAAGCCATTACCCACTGAAAAAGATGCTGGGGCTGGCTTTCGAAGGAATCACCAGCTTTTCCATAAAACCGATAACCATGGTGGTAAAGCTTGGAGCGGTCATCAGCCTGGCAGGGCTGGCGGCCTTTATCTGGGCGATTATCGCGGCGGCAACGGGCAGCCATATCAGCGGATGGATCTGGGCCTGCTGCCTGGTCTGCCTTTTGGGCGGCATCCAGCTTTTCAGCGTGGGGATTATCGGCGAGTATGTAGGAAAGACCTACCTGGAATCGAAGCACAGGCCCCGCTATATTATCAGCGACAGGACCTGGGGTGACAACGATGCCAAGCTCAAGGTTACAGACTGGCCCAAGCCGGACAGGAAATAACAGGCGGAGGATTTCCTTTTTTGCATTCATAATAGAAGAAATGCCTGTCCATTGATTTGGGCAGGCATTTCTTTTTTTAAGAAACGGTTTTTCACATATCGATAATTAGAAGGATTTAAAATAAATTAGAGATTATAAATTATCTGCAATCCGTTGTTCAAACAACAGAGGAGGCGGCGGAAAATGAGTATTATAATGCCAGAAAGTGAAAAGAAACGGAGGTTGCCGCTATGAGTAGAACAATCGATTTAAGCCATACAGTTGCACAGTTAGTAAAAGAATACCCGGAGGTCAAGGATATTATGACCGGCCTGGGGTTTAAAGACATCACCAACCCGGTAGCGTTAAAGATCATGGGATCCGTCATGACCATCCCGAAAGGGGCAAAGATCAAAGGCATTTCCATGGACAAGATCGTAGCTACCTTTGAAGACTACGGGTTCGATGTTATCGGGCTGGAAGAAGCAGTGGCTGCCGCAAATGCCGATGCCGCAGCAGGGCAGGGCGTAGGAAGTACGGAAAATACATCCAATGATGCAGGGGCACCTGCAGGCTCCCAGGATAACGCCGGTACTTCTGATGCTGCTGATAAAGCGGATGCTGCAGGAAAAACCCAGCGCTCCGAAGAAGAACGCCAGGAACTGTTAAAAAGCATGATCAAGCGGGTAGGCGATGGCGAATCCATGGAAAAGGTCCGCGATGATTTCGTAAAAGAGTTTGAAAGCGTTTCGGTCCATGAGATTGCCAATGCCGAGCAGGGGCTTATCGCCGACGGCATGGAAGTGGGCGAGGTGCAGAAGCTCTGCGACCTCCATTCCGCCCTGTTCCATGGCAGGACCGAGGAAGAAATCTGGGAAGAGGAAGCCGCAGCGGCAGCTGCAGCCAGCAAGAAGCAAGTCCCGGAAGGGCACCCGGTGGAAAGCCTGCGCCGTGAGAACGTGGAGCTGGAAAAACTGCTCAATGAAGCAGAAAGCCTTAACATTTCCGGCAGGGATCCGGACGCGTTGATGGAAGATTTGCAGAAGATCAAAAAGATCCGCACCCTGTATGGAAAAAAGGAAGAGCTGATCATGCCGCTCCTTGCCAGGTATGGATATACCGGCCCTTCCGATGTTATGTGGGGCGTAGATGACGAGATCAAGGCAGAGGCATCCCGCCTTGCCGGCGAATTTTATCCGGAGAAGGCAATGGATTTCCGCAAGGACATCGCCGCCCTTCTGGAACGGATGAAGGAAATGATCTACAAAGAGGAAAAGATCCTGTTCCCGCTGGCACTGGAAAACTTCACGGATGAAGAATGGGAAAAGATCTACCGCGACCTGCCGGAAATGGGCTGCGTCTATGTAGACAGCTACGCAAAATGGTCCCAGGGCGAGGAATATATCCGCAAAGCCCAGGAAGAGGAAAAGAAACGCCTGCAGGAAGTAGAAGGCGGAAAGATCCGTCTGGAAGGCGGGGAGCTTACCGTGGCACAGCTCCAGGCAATCTTGAAGCTCCTGCCCATCGACCTTACCTTTATCGATGAGCATGAAACCAACCGGTTTTTCTCCAACCAGGGAAAAGTTTTCGCCCGCCCGCTTTCCGCTTTAGGACGCCCGATGTACGAATGCCATCCCCAGAGGGTCATCCCCATCGTCAAGAACATGCTGGCGGAGTTTAAGGCAGGCAAGGAAGACCGCATGGAGATCTGGACCCCGAACCCGGCAAAACCGGTCAGGGTTGTTTATGCGGCAGTCCGTGATGAAGATGGAAAATACCTTGGGACTTTGGAAATGGTCCAGACCTTTGAAGGGATCAAGGAACATCTAAAGTAATCCGTCTTTGGTCTTGAAAGGCTTTGGCTTTGGAGAGGCGGCCAGACGTTTACGATATGTGAAAGGCTCCTGGCCAGCTATCAGGAACGGGTTCCTGATAGGCAGTATTTTGGAGAGAGTGGAATAGCTTTTGAAAATAGACCGGGAGCACTTATGGAGGAATATAAATGGAAGAAAAAGCAGGAAAAGTATTCCGGCTTGCGCAGGAGTATCCGCCGGTGCCGGGATGCACGATTTCAAAGGAAGCCTTCCATGGCGATAGCGATTCCGCCATCTATTTTTCCCTGGCGGAGGATACCGACATCAGCGCCGAAATCTACAGGGCACCCAAGCTCTGGATCGGGCTGGATGGCGACCTGGAAGCATTTACGAAGGAGACGGAAGACGGGAAAAGCGTTGAAAAGGCATCCCCGCTTCTTCCAGGCAGTTTATATGTAACTCCGGCAGGAGTGCCGGTGGGCATCCGGGCAAAGACGGATGGTGTATATATGGAGCTGGAGCTCGGAAAGGACGCAGCTATGAATAAAGTATTAAAAGCAGGAAACGTTTTCGCATTAAAGGACCTGCTCCCTTATCAGGACGGGCGCATCGTCAACATGGACCTGATCAACCAGGACGATCTCAAATTTGTCCTCATGAGTTTTGACGCGGGCACCGGTCTTAGCGAGCATGCCGCTCCCGGCGAAGCAATCATTTTCGCCCTGGATGGGGAAGCCGTCATCGGATATGAAGGGAAAGAATACCGCATCAAGGCGGGCGAGAACTTCAAATTCGACAAGCTGGGCAGGCATTCTATAACCGCGGACCATAAATTCAAGATGGGGCTGTTACTGCAGCTAGCTTAATCGGGCGGCATTTTTCAAGATGGGACAATGCTGCAGCTGGCTTAAGCATGCAGTATCACTCAAGATGGGACCACTGCTCTATCTGGCCTGATCGGCGGCCTTTGTCTATTGAGATATCATATTTATAGGGCTGCATCTTAAAAACTGGCGGGATGCAGCCCATAAAAATAGCCAGCAGCCTGCAGGAAGTTTATATACTGCACGCTTGGCATTTTAGAGGATGCAACCTGGTTTGCAGGAAGACTTTTCGGCGGGCAGGTATTCAGTATAAGGAGGCAGAAATTATGAAATATCGTGTAAATGAAGATTGTATCGGATGCGGTATGTGTGAAGGCACATGTCCTTCTGTTTTCTCCATGGGAGACGACGGACTGGCACATGCGGCTGACAGGGAAGTGACGCCGGAAGAGGCAGACAGCGCAGCGGAAGCAAAGGAAAACTGCCCGGTCGGTGCAATCGAAGAAGCCTGACAAGAAGTCGGGTCTCTTCTAAAGCTTCTTTTTCGAACGGCCATTTGAGTAGGAAAAATGCCCTGCGCCCTGCAGGGCGTGCCTTACCGGGTCCTGCCTCTTGTGGGGGGCAGGAAATGGCCGAAATGAGAAAATGAAATATTGACATTATTTGATATCCTTCTGGTTGGGACCCGCGTAAGCATCGGGTCCCTATTTTTGTATGGAAAGAGGTAAAAAGATTATTATCCTACGCATGTAGCATGTTATTGCGCTTCCTTGTATTTGCCAAGTTAGAGTGCTAAAATACAGTCGCTTTGCGGCATGGCACGGTATGTGATTCCATATGTAATTCATGCGATGGCGGCAGTTGTAAAAAAGCCGTTTTCAAGGAATTACAAAGAAAAACTTTGCCACGCCTGCAGATGGAGGAAGAGAGTTATGGAAACCAAATCTTCTCAGGCAAGGGCATATCTTTGTCTGGTGGTTACTTTTGTCATTTGGGGCAGCCTTTATGTAGTCAGCAATATCCTGCTGAAAAGCCTGCCCACTTTTTTTATCGCTTTTATGCGGTATCTGATTGCGTTCTTTACCATGAGCGTCATGTACCATGTCCATGTCGCACGGATGAGTGGCGAGGAAGTATCTCCCAAACAGAGTTTGAAAAGCGGTAATTTTGATGGACTGGACAGCTCCGATCGACGGGAACTGGCATCTGATCTACGAAACCATGGCGCCAGCACATATGGAGCATATATAAAGCAATCCGGAACTGCTTCCAAAAAGCTCCGCATCGACAAGGAAGGACGCCACTATGTCTTTATCCTGGGCTTCTGCGGCTACGTCGTTTCCGTAGGGCTGCAGCTGGTGGGCACGAAATATGCCGGCTCCACCATGGCATCTTTGATCAATGCCCTGAACCCGGTGGCGATATCCCTTTGCGCAATCCCGGTCCTGAGGGAAAAGCTTACCGGTAATAAGGCGGTCGGTATCCTTCTGGCAGTCTTCGGCGTTTACCTGATCGTGGGGACAGGCAGCGGGATCAATATCCCGGGCGTCATCCTGTCGCTGCTTTCCGTCATTACCTGGGCTCTGGTTTCCGTCTTTACCCGGGAAGGGCTTTCCACGTATGATACTTTTGCGGTCACACGGGCGGCAGCAGGGCTTGCGGCGGCATGCAATTTTGTCTTATTTTTCGTGGAGCATTTTACACAGCGTACGGTTATCCAGGTCAACCTGCCGGCCGTGCTGGGCATCCTTTATATCGGCATTGTGTGCACCGGCGTCGCGCATATTTTCTGGAACCAGGGGCTGGCATCCCTCCCTGCGTCCAACTGCTCGGCTTTGTATCCTGTGCAGCCTCTGACATCAGCTATCATGGGGGTTATTTTCTTCCATGAGGTGATCGGCCTTTCCTTTGTGGTGGGCGCTGCCTGCATCGTTGCCGGCGTCCTGATCTGCCTGCTTTTGACAGGAAGAGGGCTTTCCTTCCGTTTTTTCAAGCGGAATGTGACCGAATAGGTTCCCTGTTCACAGGCGAATGCAGGGCGGCTGTCCTGTGAATTGTAACAGACCACGTCAAATGTATTTTCATGACGTGGCTTTTTACAAGAAATTGGTAGACATTTGCCGGGAATCCGAGTATCTTGAGTGGCAGCAGGAAATCTGTCATTTCGATAAGGAATTTGACGCCCGTGCCGCATTGCGACGGTCACGCTCTACCAGGATTCAGGAAGTCCGTTATTTCAATAAGGAGTTTGATTATGGGAATTTTGACAAAAGTTTTGGCTACGCTGGTAGCTTTGGAGTTTTTCTATATCTTTTATCTGGAAACATTGGCAACTACATCTGAAAAGACATCCAAAGTATTTGGCATGGACAAGGAAGAGCTGGAGCGGAAATCCGTGAATACCCTTTTTAAGAACCAGGGCGCTTATAATGGGTTGATCGGTGTCCTGATCCTTCTGGCAGTATATGCTGTAGGAAGTAAAATGGCGGTAATCTGCCTCATGATCTATATTATCCTGGTCGCTTTGTATGGCAGCTTTACCAGCAGCCCGAAGATCCTCCTGACGCAGGGCGGGCTGGCGATCCTGACACTGCTTTCCTGCTTGCTCTAAGGAAGATTCCGGCAATATGGAATACAGGGACCTCTATCACAAAATGGTAGAGGTTCTTTTTAGACCCCAAATCATAGGAGGATCAAATTCAGAGTGTCATTCTATGCCTGAACTTAGATAATGTTTAAGAGGTTGGGCTGGCCAACCTTGTGAACAGAATCTTTAAAACCAATGATACCGCTTTATTCCGTTTCCATGTTGATCCGGATAATCTCTTGCAGGTTATCTTCCAAATCATTGCCGCATATTTCGAAGATGACTGCGCAGATGAACTGACAAATGAGCCTGTATTTACAGAGATCCTTCGGAAGGAAGTACTT
>CADBRV010000021.1 GCA_902797185.1 uncultured Lachnospiraceae bacterium | reverse complement strand
GATGGCGCCTGCCAGGGAAAAATATCCTTCCTTTTCCCTCTGCCGGATTTTCAAATCCCAGAACTGGTTATCCACGATATAAGAATAAAAGACATCCGAACCGATGTAATAAGAATCATGGGGCTCCAGGTGCTGGTAAATTTCCGGCGCGTGGTTGCGGCTAATAGCCCTGGCAAGCAGCATACCACAGGCTTTCCCGCCTACCATCCCGGTACCGACATCCAGATGCTCAAACCCCTGCTACAAGGACAGACACCGCAGTCTCAAAAAGGCAGGCTCCTCCCTTCATTGAAGAAGCCTGCCTTTTTCCTTCTGAAAACAATCAGCTGTCTCCCGGGGCCATGTCCACCCCGTCACCGGGGAAAAACAGCATTAACGCGTTATAAAAATAATCAAAGGACAGGTAAAAATGATGGGTCCTCCCTTTCCAGACGCGGAACATTAAATTGCCATTTTCAAACCCATCCTCCGCTTCCTTGAACTGGTCCGGATATTTTTCAAATTCCTGGACCTGCAGGTTTACCATGCCACTGGTATAATCCTCGGAACCGGTAGCGCAGTAAACAGAATAATCTTTCCAGGTATAGCCCTCATATTGGAGCTTCGATACCATATTGTAGGTCTCTCCCGGCACATCCCCATTTAGGTCAAAATCCACGATCATAGAGCAAGGGATATAGTACCGGAAATATTCCGTATAGTTCCAGAGCATCCTCCAGGTAATGCACCCACCCATGGAAAAACCGCCAAACGCCCGATGGTCCCTGGACGCTGTCAGCCCTTCATAGTCCGTGGATTCCGCGTAAGTGCTGTAGGTTGATTCCACTAACGGCATGACGATGGTGCGGATTTCCAAGCAGAGGGCATCCAGCCGGTTTTCATCATAATCGCTGACATTTCCCAGGTCCGGAGCCACTACGATCAGGGGCTTAATCTTCCCCTGCTCAATAGCATAGTCCAAGACCTTTTTCAGGCCGCCGTCATATTCCCCGTTTTCTCCTAAGAAAGTCGTATTGGAGGCACCCATGCCATGCATGATATATAAGACGTCGTATTTTTTCTCCGGCGTATATCCATAGGGCAGATAGATATTGACACTTTTTTCTTCCGGATCCCCGCTGACGCTGGTCAACGAAGACACATACGTAAGCTCTGCCAGCGTCCCCTGGTACTGCGCGTCAGAAGGCTCCTGCCATCCGTTTCCCAGATAATAGGCAGGGATATCTTCCTGCCCCACATCAGAATCTGTCGCGTCTGGCCAAGGCATTTCGTCCGGGGCCGGCACGGTCTGTATGCTCTGCTTCCAATTTAAAGGCTTCTTTCCATCGCCCTTTGAAGCAGATGCCGAAGCTGAACTATTATTCCCGCATCCGGACAAAAGTGCAAGCAGAAGTATCAGGCTACATAAAATGCAGATCCCTTTTTTTCTTTTCATAAAAATCCCCTAAAGCTGCTTTTTCTCCCCTGCCATGGGACTTCAGCTTTTGCCCTTCTATTCCAGGCATCAGTACATATTGGTTTCCTAATGCCTATTGATAAGGCCTTTTCTTTTTCCTGCACCATATTAACAAGGCATAAAACCTGTTTACAGGGCATAAGCCATCTTGCCAGGCACACGCCTTCTTCCCAGGACTCCTATACATCTTAAAGAAAGTCCTTTACCTCCATGACCCGCATGGTATTGGTATTTCCGGCCCGCCCTAACGGCAGGCCGGCCACCAGGACGATCCTGTCATCCTTCTTAAGCAGTCCTTTGGAATATGCCCTCTCAATTGCTGTTCCAAAAAGCTGGTCTTCCCGCTCTTCAATGCCGATCACCATAGGGATGACACCAAATTCCAGGTTTAACTGGCGGGCAGTGACCGCGTCCGGCGTGCAGGCGAGCACCGGGCAGCCTGGACGGTAATGCGCCAGCCTCCTTGCCGTAAACCCGGTCATGGTTACCGCCACGATGGCACTGGCATTCACTTCATCTGCCGTGCTGCAGGCGCTGTGGGTGATCGCGGTGGTTACGACATCCCTGGACCTCATATTTTTCAGGACCTCTTCCCGCTCTTTGGAATAATCCATTTCCTGCTCAGCCCGCTGGGCGATCCTGGACATGGCATCCACAGCCTGGATCGGATACGCACCGGAAGCCGTCTCCCCGGAAAGCATCGTAGCCGTAGTGCCATCATAAATCGCGTTGGCCACGTCCGTCGCCTCTGCCCTGGTGGGCCTTGGGTTATGGATCATGGAATCCAGCATTTGGGTTGCCGTGATGACAATTTTGCCTTGCTGGTATGCTTTGCGGATGATCCTCTTCTGGAGGATGGGGACATCTTCCATGGGAACTTCGACTCCCAGGTCCCCTCTGGCCACCATGACACCGTCTGCCGCCTCGATAATGTCCTCAATATTGCGGACACCCTGGATGTTCTCGATTTTTGCGATGACCTGCATCCGGCTCCCGTTCTCATCCAGGATTTTCCGCACTTCCCGGATATCATCCGCGCTCCTGGTAAAGGAGCAGGCAATAAAGTCAAACCCCAGCCTGCAACCGAATTCGATATCCGACTTGTCCTGTTCGCTGATAAAAGGCATGGAAACATCCACATTCGGGACATTGATCCCTTTTTTATTTGAGATAGCCCCTCCGTTCAGCACTTCGCAGACGATTTCTGTCCCTTCCGCCTTTTTCACTTTCATGCCGATCAGGCCGTCATCCATCAGGATCCCGTCTCCCGGCTTTACATCATTTACAAGACCCGGAAAGGAAATGGTTGCCCTGTGTTCATCTCCTAAAACATCTTCTGTCGTAAGCGTAAATTCCTGCCCTGTTTTTAAGACCGCTTTCCCGCCCTTAAAATCCCTAAGGCGGATTTCCGGCCCTTTTGTATCCAGAAGGATGGCTACCGGCATATCCAGCCTGTTGCGGATCTTGGAAATCTTACGGAACGTCTCCTCATGCCCTTTATGGTCGCCATGGGAAAAATTAAGCCTTGCCACATTCATCCCGGCTTTGATCAATTTTTCAATCGTCTCCTCATCCTGGCAGGATGGCCCGATGGTACAGATGATTTTTGTTTTACGCATAACTCCCTCCAATTCATAAAGGCTTTTTCTGCCTTTCCCTTTTTCCCGGCTCCCTCTGCCAGGACGTATCTATACCTGTTTCCTTTTGGCACGATCTGTGCCCGTTTCCTGCACTTCCCTAAGAAAATGGCATCCATCTCCCTTGAAAATGCCACCCTTTCAGAAAGGGCCTTATGATAATAGCATAAGCTCCTTAAAAATTTCCTTGAGCTGCATCATTTCCTCTTTTTCGGCGTATTCCCTGGTTGTATGGGCAAAATGCATGCTGCTCCCGATGCAAAGGCCGTCAATCCCATTGCGGCGCAGCACATTGATATCGCTTCCCCCGAAGCAGGGATATGGGATAAGGCCGATGCCCAGATCCCCCAATACCTTTTTATATGCTAAAAGCGCCTTGGAATCCTCCGGCACATGGTAAGCCGTAAGGTGCACTGTTTTTTCTACAGAAGCTTTGGCACCGATTTTAAGTGCCTCCTCCTCAAAAACATGCTTCATTTCTTCATAAAATGCAAGGGCTTTTTCATGGACTGCACTGCGGATCTCCCCCTCCAGCACGGTATCCTCCGGGATAGCATTCGTGGCCGTGCCGCCATGGATCAGGCCGATGTTAAAGGTGGTATCTCCTTCCACCCTTCCCTCAGGCAGCCGTGCGATTGCCCTGGATGCTGCCAATAAGGAATGGATCCCCTTTTCCGGCTCAAAACCTGCATGGGCGGATCTGCCATTTACCTCGACACGGAAAGAAAGCAGGGTCGGTTCCTGCATGGAATAGCACCCCATAACATTGTCAATATCGGCCGCATATGCCCTTTTCGATTTGATCCGTCTGACATCAAAAGCAGACGCGCCTACCGTATAAGCCTCTTCCGCCGTGGTAAATAAAAGTTCTACCAGGCGGTGCGGCTTTCCTTCTTCTTTTATTTCCCGGATGGCTTCCAGGATGCAGGAAATAGATGTCCCATCATCTGCCCCCAGGACTGCCTTGCCATTGCCGGTAATCCTGCCGTCTTCCTGGAAAATGGCTTTTTTCCCTTTCCCGGGTTTGACCGTGTCCATATGGGCACAAAGCAGTACCGGCTCTGCCCCTTCTTCCGTAGAAGGGAAAATCCCATAAAGGTTCCCGGCATTGCTCCCGGTCTTCTCTGCGGAATGATCTTCCTGGAGGGAAATGCCTTCGCCAGCAAAAACCTCTTTTAAATAATCCGCGGCTTTTCGTTCATCAAAAGATTCCCTGTCTATTTCCGTCAGCTGCGCAAACTGGTCAAGCATGCGCTTTTCCTGTTCCGCCGTGGTCCTATTTTGATCCATATTATGCCTCTGTCTTCTTCTCTATTATCCATCTTGTGAATCCGTCAATAAATACCGTGTCCCTGCCATGAATCGGATTGCGAAAAAGCTTCCTTACGATGCATTAGCCGCCTGGTCCGAAGGACGATTTGGAAGGAGGCGTCCGTCCATTTCCTAATATAAATAAAGAAATAAATACCCTCTGTATGTAATAAGGACATTTTCATTATATGGACCGCGGCCATGAAACGCAATCTCCTTTCTGCATGTAAATGGATGCGGATGAAGGAAACCCAGCCCTGCCACAAAGCGACCCTCTCTGAATACGCATAAAAAAGCCGCAGGCATTTCTGCCTGCGGCTAATCTACTTCCTAAGTGATAACCTGCTCCTATTATTATAGGAAGGAATTATTTCTCATCTGCCGGCTTCGGACGATACGGGGTAACCTTCTTGTTCGGATCGAACGGGTTCGTCTCTTTTCCTGCTTCTACTTCCTTGAACCATTCAAACGGTTTGGTCCTGAAGCCTTCCCAGCTTGCCCTTGTAGGCGGCTGCTGCATCCAGTCATGGCAGTATCTCCAGTCATTGGTCTGGCTGATGTATTTCTCATCCTGCTGGCCTGCATTGGTATCGCCCATCTCGCCTGCCGCTACACGGAGCAGGGAAGCATACTGCTCGGAAACAGTGTGGAGCTTCAGGTCTTCTACAAACAGTTTCTTCAGCGGGCGCTTTGCCAGGTTGGACATGATCGTACGGTTCTCATACGGCATGGTCTTCCACATACGTGCGATTTCCCATGCACGGTCCATAACCTGTCCCTTCGGTACAACTTCGGAAACCATGCCCCAGTCCAGCATCTGCTGTGCGGTCCACTGGCGGGCAGTCATTGCGTAATAGTTGCCCCTCTTGGTGCCGAAGAAATGCTGGGCCATAAGCCCCATGCCATCGCCGGGAACCAGCCCGCCATGCGCGTGAGGAACTTCCATCCAGGTATCATCAGAAGCGATGGTCACATCACAAAGCATTGCGCTGTCCCAATGGAAACCTGGTCCCGGGATCGCACCGATGGTCGGTACATCCAGGTCAAATACCATGTTCTTGATCAGGTTGGTATCATCGAAATACTGGTGCTGGAAACGCTCTGTCGGCAGCTCGGAATAGGTTTCCCATCCGTTCGGATCGGATTCTGTCATCCAGGAATCGCCGATGTGCGTAAAGATGATGATCTCATTCTTGTAGTCCAGGGAAAGGACCCTGGTAAGCTGGGAGCATGCCCTGTGGGACATCCCGCTATGGCGCATAACGCCGTCCTTGGTTTTCCAGGTTACCTGCAGGATCCCGTCTTCCCTGTAAAGGTCTGCGAAATCCTTAAACCACTCTTTGTACTCGTCCAGCTCCGGGAGCTTGACATAATCTGCTAAAGGCTTGCCCATTCTTTCTACCTCCAAATTGAATGTATTTTATAACCTTTTGATAACCTCATTTAATGGAAGTCCTATCAGAGTTTCCATATTTATTTTAGCTAGCTAACAAAGTTTGTCAACTGCTTATTAACTAATTAACAAATTTTTGTCTATTCTGCTATTTCTTTTATGGAAAATGACGGATTTTCCATTCATGGTCAGGAAGGAGTTAAAGCAGGATACGCACCATGTACATCTTCCCTGCATGGCGCCCCTTTCTCTTCCATCTTTTCTCCCAAAGGGTATAAAAAAGCCGTGCCCGCACTACAGTGCGCATTCATGGCACGGCTCTTCCATTTTAAGTCAATTCAAATGATGATTTTTCCAGCTGTTACTGCTGCTCGCTAATAACGGCACCTGCACCCTGGACAGCTTCTACTTCCACTTCCTTGTTCTGTGCCAGCATCTTTTCCTTTTCAGCGGATTCATCCCTGCCGATACACCTGTCATCCAGGGTAACAACCATGACAAACCCGATTGCTGCGGAAATGGCAAGCACAATATAGCCTGCTACATAGCTTCCGGTCAGGGACTGCGGTACGCCGACTACGGTAGTACCAAATGCAACCACGATGTTCCAGATCGGAAGGATGACGGTCTGTGCTTTTGCAAAGTCATAACGCCCGAATACCGTCGCGATAATAGACGGTGTCAGGTTGTTTCCGGCGCCGATGAAGCATCCGATCAATGCAATGCCGGGGATCAAGGTCCACTTGCCCGGGATCAGCATCATGACAATAGTTGCGAATACGACCATGTAAAGGACGATGGTTGCTTTCTTCGTGCTGGTCTTGACTCCGAGGAATCCCCACAGGTAGCTGCACGGCATGCCGATTACGGCACATACGGTCATTGCTGCGATAGCCATAGGCTGGCTCATGCCTTTGATGGTAAGGGTGCCGACCAGGGTAGAAAGCACGCCGGTGGTGATCATGATGATGACGCCATATCCGATCGCGATCTGGTAGCACTGTTTGGTCTTCAGGATCTTTTTAACTGTCCACGGGCTGCTCTTCTTGTATCTTTCGCCTTCTTCAAAGAGCTGCCGTACCTGTTCATGGGTCATGGAACGGTCATTGTCTGGATATTCCCCTATTTCCTCCGGATTGTCACGGAAGTTGATCAGGGCCAGGAGCCCTACGATGCCGCAGAAAGCACCCCATACAAAGAACGTGCCTCTAAGCCCTACATGGATCAGGGTCATGTTCAGGAAAATCAAAGTAAACGCGGTGGAAATGTTCGATCCGATGGTTACATAACCCAGGATCAAATCTTTCTTGTGCGGGAACCAGTTGGTAATGACGCCGTTAAGGCCGATGTAGTTGCCGCAGTATACGCCTACTACAAAGAAAATCCTGCCGATGGTATAAACTACGATATTGTTAGCGAGCCCCAGGATCACCATAGCGCCACATGCCATTGCGTAGCATCCTACCGTTACTTTACGGGGTCCGAATTTATCTTCCAGGACACCGGTGCAGGCCATCATCGGGATACCGATCAGGTTCGCGATGGTACCGATTAAATACAGCGTACTGCTGCTGACATCGTGGGCACTTGAGAATGCCGGGATAATCAGGTTGTTTCCTTCTACTACCATCCCTGCAGCCAGGAACCACATTGCCATCCCTAAGAATACAATGATCCAGCCCCGTGCAGAGAAATTACTGCTGGCATCGTTCCCACGAGCCTTTTTCTTGACGTTTGCCATTTTCTTCCCCTCCTAAATAATACCTCACGCCAATCCCTCAATTTGACGCTTTACACGGATGGAAGCTCCTTATCCCGCGAACCTCCATAACGCCGGATAAATATCTTCCATCAAAATATGTTCCTTCCATAAGTTCTGCAGATAGCCCAGCCTTCCCAAAGCCGTGTCCATTCTGCAGTTTTTCTAACCATCAGGCAAAAATGCGCAAAGAGCCCCCTTGTCCTTTCTTTTTTAAATAGAGGACGGTTTCTTAATTTTATTGCTGAAACATTAAGATTGGCTGCTTTCCTATTCCAGGAAAAATATGCCAAAGAGAAAAATGATCGTTCCTGTTTTTTCTTCACAGAAAGGAATTGTTGCAGGAACGCTTTTAGATGGCCCCACCCTTCGTGGTTCCCATTGCTAAATGGACTGGAAGCCCTGCATGAAACATAAAATGGGAAATCTGTCATACAGGGTTTTCTGTCTCCGGAAAAGCCGGCCTGGTTTTCCCAGCAGCTTTTTGGCTCCCATCCGGTAAGCCCTCTTGTGCAAGGCATTTATCATTGCCTGTGATCTGTTTTCAAGGTACCTTCGGATAAAGGGGATCCCTTATCCGGATATTCAAAACATGTTTCCATGTATGAACCGCTGTTTTTAGTTAATCTGCTAATTAATTGGATAAAATTTGCTAACTTTTTAACGCCTTTTACTAGTTGTCATTATAGCACATTCTTTTCTTGTGTAAAGGTCACAAAAACATTGTTTTATTCAATCAGAAATACAGCAATCATTAATAAATTTAAATGGTTTACCTTTTATTGATGATATTCCATAAAAAATGTTTATGTGATGGGCAGAAACCTTGTGTTTTCAAAACTGCCTTCCTATAATCATGGCGGAAACTGCTTTGGTCTTTATATAAAGGAAATAACTGGAGAAGGGCTGAAGCTTGCCTCCATCTATCAAAGGAATAAGCACGGAAAGTTTTTCTTCCCCTTGTACATAAGGAAAGGTCCTGCCTGCGCCCCTATATGCAAACAGGCAGATGTGGCCAGGCCCGCATTCTTTCTATTGATATAGAAAAGAAAAAAAACAGGGGAAAAAGGAGGGTATTCTATGGATGAAAAAGAACTGCACCAGAAAGAAATACTGGGGCTTATTAACAGCACGGAGCCGGACAGCGTCATAAAAGACAAACTGGACGATTTCCATGAAAATGATATTGCCGACGTCCTGCCCCTTTTAACCGGGGAAAAATGGAGGCGGCTGTGCAGCATCCTGGATACGCCCCGGATCGCTGATGTCATTGAACATACGGATGAAAACGAAGCAGAAGCTTACATTGAACAGTTAGATGACAAAAAGGCAGCCAAAATCCTTTCTGCCATGGAGCCGGATAAAGCCGTAGACTTCCTGAAAAATACCGACAGTGAAAAGAAGGGCGCCTGGCTTGCCTTAATGGACCAGGGCAAAAGAGAAAAGCTCCTGCGCCTGGCAGCCTACGATGAAGGCACCATTGGCAGCCGTATGACAACAAATTTTATCTGTGTCAAGACTTCCATGTCCGTGCAGGATGCCCGGGAACTTTTAATCCAGCAGAGCCAGGTCCATGACAATATTTCTACCCTTTATGCCGTAAAAGATGACGGTACCTACGCCGGGGCATTCGAGCTCAAAAGCCTGATCCTGGCACATGCCCAGGACCCTTTGACGGAAATCATCATCCCCGGATACCCCAATGTCTACGCAGATGAGAAAATAGACGACTGCATCCCGGTCATCAAGGATTATTCCGAGGAATCCATCCCGGTGCTTTCCAGAGGGCGCAAGATCTTAGGAGTTGTCACCGCAAACGATGTAGTAGAAGTGGTGGATGACGCCATGGGCGACGATTATGCAAAGCTGGGCGGCCTTACCGCGGAAGCGGATCTAAACGAGCCCCTTTCCACCAGCATAAAGAAGCGCCTTCCCTGGCTGGTGCTCCTGCTCTTTTTGGGGATGGGGGTTTCCTCTGTGGTCAGCCTTTATGAAAATGTAGTGGCAAAGCTGACAATTATCATGGCTTTCCAGTCTATGGTCCTGGACATGTCCGGAAATGTTGGCACCCAGTCCCTGGCCGTGACCATCCGTGTCCTGATGGATGAAAACTTAAAGTTTAAAGACAAAGTGCGCCTTATGAAGAAAGAAATTTCCGCCGGATTCTGTAACGGGATCCTTTTGGGCTTTATCGCCCTTGCCACCGTGGGCATTTACTTAATGGTGGTAAAAGGCAAGCCTGCGCCCATCGCATTCGGCATTTCTGCCTGTATCGGGCTGTCTTTGGTTATCGCGCTTTTTATCTCGTCCTTTGTAGGGACTGCCATCCCCATGTTCTTTAAGCAGATCGGGGTGGACCCGGCCGTGGCATCCGGTCCCCTTATCACTACGGTGACGGACCTGGTTGGCGTCATAACCTACTACAGCCTTGCCTGGATCATGCTGGTAAGGCTGCTAGGGGCTTAAAACCGGCCCATTCCAGGGCAGTGCCAGAATTCCATTTATAAAATGTTGGCAGAAACACTTTTTGCGCTGGCAGGAAAAGTTTAAACGCAAAATGAGGAAACGCCTTTCATGGAGATGCAGGCATGGCTTTCTTCATCATCCGAAGATGTTTAACGCAAAGGAAGGATCCTGGCAGATACCAGGATCCTTCCTTGTTATATACGAGCCGCATCGTCTTATGCCATCGCCTGGCAAGGTGATGACATAAGACGCGTCTCCGCACGAAGTGCGGTTTATAACGGCGGGGTCCTCCTCTTTTATTTGTCATGCCTGGCAAGGCGATGACATAGGACGCGTCCTCACGTAAAGCGTGACCTTTCATGGAACAGCTCTCCCGTTTTACCAGGTAGTAGCGATATCCAGCTGGTTCGGGTTGGAGGCAGCAAACCCGCCGGTGTCACAGACAATGCCGGTCCCCAGGCTGGTCTCTACCAAAGACCCCCTCGGATGGACGCTCAAGTTGGCTGCCACCATGACATAATCGCCAAGCATCTTGACGCCGTCGCTGCGGACCCAGTATTCGCCGCTATAGCCCAGGCTGTGCATCATGCTGACAATAGAAGACATATTCAGGTTATAGTAGGTTTCCCTTCCGCTGGGGCCGGTAACCGTCCCTGCATAGGCCGAAAGCACCGGGCCGCTCCAGGTGCTGGATGTGGTCGTAGAATCTGATTTGCTGTCTTCATCTGTCGTAATATAATCATCGCTTACATAGTAAGAAGTCCCATTGTAAGAGATTTCATACCATCCATTGTCTTCCTGCCCTAAGATCGAAACAGTGGAGCCCTGTTTCAGCCTGCCTACCACGTTATAGTCTGTGGAAGAGCCTTCCCTTACATTTAATAAGGAAGCCGTTACATATCCGGCCTGGGACCCGTCAGTAGTTTCCGCCGCAAACGTCGGCATGGTACACAGCATAGATACCGCCATTACAGCCCCCGCTAACATCATCTTACGCTTTTGCATTTGGTATAACCTCCTGTAAAAATTACAATATTTTCAATAACGCTTTATTTATTTCTTTTTTGTTACGTAATTGTTACGCGTATTATACCCAATTGCAATAGCTTTGTCAATAATTTGGCTTTTTCTTCTTTTTTATGGCGATTTTACATGGTATTTTGTTTCATTTTTTATTTCATTTTTTACAAAATTTGGGCGGCCAAATGGCCGCCCATTCCTGGTTTCCTGCAGGGCTATTTCCTGCTGTTTTCTTTTTCAATCAGAAGGTTATCCTATCCCCCAAAATACAGCCCGTCCACAGACGGGCTGCTTCTCCGTCCTTTTCCTGCCGGGCAATCTGCCACGCAGGACTTCATCCCCGGCCTTCTTCCGGGCATCTTTATGGATGCATGACCAGCTTCCCGATCACCTTCCCGCTGTCCAAAAGCTCATGTGCCTTGCGTGCTTCGGAAAGGGACAGATCCTTGTAAACTACGGGCTTTACCCTGCCTTCCCGGATCATCTGGAAGACCTTGTCCGCGTTGGAAAGCCTCCTCTCTTCCTTGTCATCATAAGCATGGAAAGAGAAGGAACAGATCGAACGGGCATGGGGCGCGTTCTGGATAATTGTATCGAGCTCATCCAATCCCGGATCCCCATCCAGCCAGTTGTAAAGGATGAGTTTTCCAAAGTCTGCCACAAGGCCCATGCGGTCCTGAAGCTTCGGCCCTGCCGCCTGGTCATAAAGAAGGTCTACCCCTCTCCCACCGGTAAATCCAAGGACCTGCTCTTTTTCGTCCTCTTTTGTATAATTAAACACTTTTTGCGCGCCCAGTTTTCGCAACGCTTCGCACTTTTCGTCCGTAGACGCGCTGCAGATGACCTGGAGCCCCTTGTCTAATGCCATCTGGACCAAAGTGGTTCCGATGCCGCCGGCAGCTCCAAAGATATAGAGGGATTTTTCGTCTGTCCCCCTCCCCACGTCATACAGCAGGGCATATGCCACCTGCAGGTTTAAAATACCCGCCACGCTCTTAAACTCCAGGTCCTCCGGAAGGCGGATGGCAAAGTGTTCTGCCGCGCAGGAATATTCCGCATGGGAGCCGCACCCTGTCCCATTTAATACCGCCACATGATCGCCCGGCTTAATGTTCTTTACATCAGGTCCTACCTCTTCCACGATCCCCGCGCTTTCATTCCCGATAATCAGCCCCGGCAGGGAATCCTTCAGGTAGGGGTCGTTGCCGCTCCTGACCAGGTAATCCGGCTTTCCTACTCCGATCAGCACGTTTTTGACCAGGATTTCATCCCCCTTGGTCTTAGGCTTGGGCACGTCCGTATAAATGACCTGTTCCGGGCCTCCAAACTCATTAATAATGGCTGCTTTCATTTTCTTTTCCCTCCTTTCCATCCTGTCTCTCACGAGAAAACAAAATGGTAAAATATCCTGCCTGTTCCGGAATAGGGGAAGGCGTTTTCAAGATCCTTTCTCCTTCCATCCCGCAGTTTTCTATAAAAAATGTTTCCCTGCCTTTCTTTTCCGCTTCATCCCACAGCCTGGCGGCATATTTGCCACTTTTCATAAAGACCAGGTTCCCCTTTTGGGAAAAAACATCTTCTATGGAATCCTTTCCATAGAGCGCCGGAATAATCCTCAGCTCTTCCTCCCTCTGCACTAAAGGGGCTTTTGCCCTTGCCGCGGCAGCGCAGAAAGACGGGACGCCGCTGATCACCTCGGTCCCATATCCCCTCTCTTCCACCTCACGGGCAAGGTAAAAGAAAGTCGAATAGATGCATGGGTCTCCCAATGTAAGGTAGGCAGCGTCCTGCCCTTTTCCTAAATAGTGGCAGATAGCTTCCGCCCCTTTTTCCGCCGCCGCGTCCCACTGTGCCTGCCCGCCTGACATCGGCATGGGGACCGGCAGAAGCGTTTTTTGGTCCAATCCCGGTACAGCGGCCGCCGCAATCGAATATGCCGTCGATTTTTCCCTGTAGTCTCCAGGAAAAGAAACGACCGAAACTGCCTCTATTTTCCTTACGGCTTTTATCGTCATAAGCCCCGGGTCCCCAGGACCGACACCTACGCCGAAAAGTATTCCCTTTTTTCCCATCTTTCTTTCCTCTGATGCTCCATGAAAAGACATTATCCCGGGAAAAGCCCGCACGTCCCTGTATGGCCTACCTGCCTCTTAAACATTTCACCACCCACAAGGTGATGGAACAGCCTCCCTGTACACAGTGTGCAGGAAAATGGACTGGCTTCCCGAAAGGCGGCAGGCATCCCTTACGAAAAGCTCATCATGACCGAATTGACCAGGTCCTCAAACTCTTCCCTTGTAACCGCCAAAAGCCGCTCCATAAGCGCCTTATTCCCCACTGTTGCCCCATAAGCATAATAAGTCGCAAAGCGGTCACAGAGCAGCTCCGAGAAATACTTGCGAAGATCCTCGTCATTATCCGCATCTGTCGTGATCGCGCGTATATCCATCATAGAATGGTCCGCACCGGGTTCCCCAATGGAAATCCCCACCAGCATTTCCCGGTCCGATTCCATAATGCCGGCGTAGATATCCTGCATTTCTTCCGGCGCTAATGCCTCAAGATTCCGTTTCTGGCTTCCATAAAGTGTTTCCTGGGCTTTCGTATCAAAAGACTCTTTATGCCCCTCATACAGTTTTTGAAGGTCCAGCGTCTCCTGGGGCGCCCCCTCTTTTTTTACAAATGGTATCCCTGTTTCTTTTTGTCCCATCTTTTTCCCTTTTCCAGCCGGCAAAACTATGCCTGCCCCTATATATGGTTTAAAAACGGAAGGCAGCCCTTTGCAGCTGCCTTCCCATTCAAAAACACGCCGGCTTCCGCCGGCGCATCTTCCTGCTGTTACTGTTTTTCTTTCTTTTTCTGTTCTGCGCCCACCAAAAGGGTTGAAAATTCTTTCATAAGCCGGATTAACTCTTTTGTTTTTTCTTCTCCGAATTCTGAAATGGCGGTCCCTACCACATCCCTTACGGTAGCCTCATTGTTTTCAAGCAGCTCGATTGCCTTTTTGGCAAGGATGACATAGGTACCCTCTTTTCCATCATCGTCATGGGTCCAGCGCAGGTACCCATGGTCTGCCAGGGCCTGGATGGTAGGAGACAGGTCTTTCATCGGCAGCTCTAACATAGTAGAAAGGTCTTTCAGATAGACCTTCGTAGCCAGGTCTTTCTTTTCCATTGCATGATGGAAAACAGACTCCAGCACGACATACTCATCTGTCTTTAAATCACCGAGGAAATGATACGTGTAATTGCGATGCATCAGAAATTCCTGGTGTACATAATCACTGGAAAGATCTACCGGAAAAAATGTTTCCTCTTTCGTCATGCCAAAACCTCCTGTAAAAAAATATTATCGTTAATATTATCTCAAAACCTGTCCAAAAAGTAAAAGCATTTTTTCGCGATCTGTTATATAGTTGCTGTCACATATTGTCTGCCTGGCAACGCCTGCCGGAAATTGTATTTTTATAAAAGCTTTTCCCGCCTTTAAAAAGTATTTTCTCCTTACTTGGCACCTGTACCCCTACTCCTTATTTGCTTCATTTTCTTATCATGCGATGTGTTTACCCTGTACCCCTACTCCTTGTCTGAAGCTTTATAAACCACCAGGTCTTCCTGCCCGGAAGAAGCCGTATCCCGGTAAAGGATGCCATTCCGGATAACATACCCGGATTCCCGTGGCGCCTTTTCCTTCTTCCCTCTTCTCCCGGAAGACAAACCGGTGCTGCATGATATAGCTGAAAGAGAACATGACAATTTCTGTCAGGATTTTCGCCTGGTAACGGTTAATACCTGCCACTTCCACCAGGAAATATTTTTCGTATCCATCCCCGCTCCCATCATCCACGATGACTGTTTTAAAGCCGGCAGACGCCAGCCCCTTTACAAGGTGTGCCAGCTCCTGGCCTGGCTGGTATGCTGGAATAAGTGCGATCTTTGTCATCTGCCTGCTTCTTTCTCCTTCCATAAAACCTTTTAATGGAGAATATGTTACCAGGACTATTTGAATGTTTTATGTTTGATTTATGTAATTGTTGTAAAAAAACAGGGTTATGGAAAAGGCATATTACCCCCTGCCGGATGGCTAAGCCTGCCGGCTGGATAAAACCTTTTCCATAACCCTGTCCATTCATGTCTGCCCCCGCAGCATCTGCATAAGGCAAATTTTTACGATATTATTCCATCTCGCTGATAAGCTCTTTCGAATGCTCGCGGTCCATCTTCACGCAGGCATCCACAAAGGCAGAAAGCGGTACATCTGAGAGCGTCTTCTTCTGCCCACGGACGGTTACGGCAACTGTCTTGGATTCTTTCTCCTTGTCGCCGACTACTACGGTGTATGGGTCTTTCATAGAGCGGAAGTGTTTAATCTTTTCATTCATATTCTTATTGGCATAATCCACTTCCACCCGGATCCCGGCTGCCTTGAGCGTATCAACAACTTCCTTTGCGTAATCGTTATGCTCTGCACGGATCGGCACGACGCCTACCTGGTAGGGGCTGAGCCAGAACGGGAAAGCGCCCTTGTAGTTCTCGATCAGGATGCCCATGAAACGCTCTACAGAACCGAAAATAGCGCGGTGGATCATAACCGGCTGCTTCACTGTCCCATCCTGTGCGGCATACTTCAGGTCGAAGTTAAGCGGCAGCTGGAAGTCCAGCTGGATGGTGCCCATCTGCCATTCCCTTCCAAGGGCGTCCTTCATCTGCAGGTCGATCTTCGGCCCGTAGAAAGCGCCGTCCCCTTCGTTAATCTCGTAATTGCCCTCGCCATAGAGGTTGTTCAGGATGTCCTTCAGCTCAGCTTCTGCCTTGTCCCAGACTTTGATATCGCCCATGTAATCATCCGGACGGGTAGAAAGCTCTGCACGGTAGGTAAGGCCGAAGGTGCCATAGATCTCGCTGGCAATGTTCATGATGTCGGCGATTTCATCCGCGATCTGGTCCTCTGTCAGCAGGATATGCGCATCATCTTGGCGGAATTCCTGTACACGGAAAAGCCCGTTCAGCTCTCCGGATTTTTCCTTCCTGTGGATGACATCCACCTGGGATACCCTAAAAGGCAGGTCCCTGTAAGAACGGGTGTCATTTTTATAGAACATGATGGCATTCGGGCAGTTCATCGGCTTTGCGGCATAATAGTCAGACTCGTCTTCCTTTACGCCCGGGATAATGAACATGTTTTCTTTATAATGTCCCCAATGTCCGGATGTTGCCCACATTTTCTGGTTGTTGATGATCGGGGCGGAAATTTCCATATAACCATGGTCTTCATGGATCCCCCTCCAGAAATCCAGAAGGGCATTATAGGATTTCCATCCCCTGGGCAGCCAGTACGGCATGCCAGGCGCAGTCTCATGGAACATGAACAGCCCCAGCTGCGGCCCTAACTTTTTATGGTCGCGCTCTGCGGCTTCACGGAGCAGTTTCTTATAGTCCTTAAGCTGCTGCTTGTCCGGGAATGCGCTGACATAAATCCTCTGCAGCTGGTCCCTCTTCTCATCACCGCGCCAGTAAGCGCCGGATACGCTCCGGATCTCAAAGGCCGTGTTCATCAGTTCCTTGGAATTGGATACGTGGGGTCCCCTGCACAGGTCAACATAGTCATCGCCTGTATAATAGACTGTAATCGTCTCTCCTTCCGGAAGGTCATTGATCAGTTCGGTTTTGAATTTCTGGTCCTTGAAGATCTCAAGGGCTTCCTGCTTCGTGACTTCCTTCCTGGTCCAGTCTTCCTTCCTGCGGATGATTTCATGCATCTTGTCTTCGATCGTCTTGAAATCATCTGTGGTCACCGGCCTTGGAAGGACAAAGTCATAATAAAGGCCGTTTTCAATCTGCGGCCCTATGGCATACTGGGTCTCCTTCCCAAAGATCTCGATGACTGCCTTGGCCAGGATATGTGCCAGGGAATGACGGTAAACAGCTAAAAATTCTTCTTTTTCCATAATGGTTTCTCCTTTTCTCTATGTCGCAGCTACCGGCTGCAACTTTTATGGATTGCCCGTGCTTTATACACGGCCGTCTTATTATAGCGCCTGCCCTTTTTCGGTTCAATACATCCTTTATAAAAAATCTGCCCGTCCTTTGCAAAATCTTTTATATCCGTTTTACAAGTTCTATCATGCCGTTAATACACGATTGTGCAGGGAGGCTGAAAGCCCTGGCCCCATTTCTACAATGCACAGCAGTTCAAAGCATAGCTTCTCACGCGCCCATTCGTTATCATTTGGGGATCCATGTAAGCTTCGTACCCACTCTCTGGCCAATTGCATAAAAAATATGCCGGGCATAAATGCCCGGCATAAACAATATCTTCTATTTCCTTTTCTTGGCAGATGGCAGGACTATCGTTTCGTATCCTGCACACAAGCAAGACGATCCGCTTATCTTATAGGCCGCAGCCTCTCCAAACCATTCCCTCTTTTTATATAACGGCCTCTCATCAGCATCTTACTGCGTCTGCCCGGCCTGTCCATCCTGGTCCTGCCCGCTTTGGTCTGTTTGGGACTGGTCTGTCTGCGACTGGTCCGTCTGGGACTGGCCATCTTCACCTGTCGTAGTCTGGGAACTCTGGGATTCCAATTCGGACTTCTTGGAATTTAACGCGGATGTCGCTTCGGAAATCACAGTCTGTTTCAAGGTGCTGTCTGATATGGAGCCAGCCTCAGAAATTGCCGTATTGTACAAATTAGTGGCTTCCTCTACTGTGGATGCCGAAGAAATCGATGCTATTGTGCTCCTGGCATTGGATGCCGCTGTCTGGTCCGAAGCACTCTGCTCAGCTGCAGCCTGCGCTGCCGCCTCCTGTGCCGCTTCTTCTTCCGCAGCCGCCTTTTCTTTTGCAATCTGCTTGGAAGACTTCTTAAATTCCACATCATCACCGATGAGTGCCTCCATGGCGTCTTTCCATACAGTAGAAGGCAGTTTGTAACCATACAGCCTGGATTCATCAGACCTCGGTGTATCATATCCAAGCCATACCGCAACCGTATAGCCTTGGCCTACCTTATATCCGCTGGCCGGCGCATATCCGCAGAACCATGCATCCTTGTTGTCATTCGTGGTACCGGTTTTTCCTGCTGTCGTAAAGTCACGGTCCAGCTGGGCGTTCTTACCTGTGCCATCGGTAAGGACGCCTTCCAGTATTTCTGTCATTTCTTCCGCAGCGTCTGAATCGTAAACCTGTACTTCGTCCGCATCCTTATAGATGGAATTGCCATCCGGGTCTAAGAGGTCTGTAATACAGGTGGTCTCCCGATAAGCCCCGTCATTTTCCAATGCGGCATATGCCCCTGCCATCTGTACAGTAGTTACGCCATAGGTAAGGCCGCCCAGACCGGATGCCAGGTTATAGTCAGAAGGCACGATCTTGTCAAATCCCATCTTAAGCAGGTAACTGAGCCCTGTCTTAGGCTTGATAATATTATATAAGTAGTAAGCGCATCCATTGCTGGACTGTTCCACCGCTTCCTGGAGCGTCATCGTTGAACCGGTCAGGCTGTCTACATCCGTCCCGGACTGGTTTGCCGCATCTACGTCGATATCCTGCAGCTGCGAATCCGCAGTATATCCCTGCTCCAAAGCCGGTGTATAAATGATGAGTGGCTTAATGGCACTGCCCGGCTGGCGGTATGCCTGGAAAGCCCGGTTCATCCCTCCGGAAGCTTCGGTCTGGGAACGCCCTCCAACTACGGCGACTACCTTTCCGGTAGAGTTATCTACCGCGGTAATGGAACCCTGCAGGGCATATAACCCGCTGTCATCCACCTCCGTGGTACTTGCATCCAAGTCTTCATCCAAAACATCCTGCAGCTTGTCCTGTGCATCCGGGTCCAGCGATGTATAAATCGTATAGGCTTTGGAATACAGCTCGGACTTTGCAGACTCATAAGCATCATTATATTCTTCCTGGTAGGATTCATAATCGTCCTCTGAATCCCAGGAATAGCGGAAAGAGAATCCTTCATATTCCATCAGGTACCGGGCGGCACAATTGATCGCATAAGAAGAAAACGCTTCTTTCTGCGGGTCGTATTCTGACGAAGCCGATGTATCCGGCTTGCTGTTTATGACAATCTGTTCATTTAAGGCTTCCTTGAGCTGGTCTTCTGTAATGTAGCCGCAGCCATACATGTCATTTAAGATTTTGTCCCTGCGGGTAAGGGCATTGTCCGGATTGCTCCATGGGTCATAATAGGCCGGCCGGTTCGGGATTGCGCAAAGGTATGCCATTTCAGAAAGCGTAAGTTCAGATGCGCTCTTTCCGAAATACCCCTCCGCAGCTGCCTCTATGCCATAGAAGTTATTTGCAAAAAATACATTATTAATATACGCGGTCAGGATGTCTTCCTTGGAATACATCTTGGTCAAATCTGCCGCCAGGAAAATCTCCGTGATCTTCCTTGTGATCGTCCTTTCATTCGAAAGGTAAATATTCCTTGCCAGCTGCTGCGTAATGGTGCTGGCACCCTGCTTTACCTCTCCCCCGGTCCTTATATAATTGACCAGGATCCTGGCAACGCCCTTCAGGTCATAGCCTTTATTTTTCCAGAAGGAACGGTCTTCGACAGCGATAAAGGCATTTTTGACAGTATCCGGGATCTCGTCATAAGCCAGGTCGGAACGCTCTTTGGTATCCGTGCCCAGGGTCGTGATTAAATCCCCGCTGGCATCATAGATACTGGTGCCCTCTGACATTTCGAAATCCTTCAGGGTGCTCCCTTCCGCAATCTGTGTTGCTTCCGCCTTGCATTCCTTAATGGTCTTGCCATATTTATGCCAGACAAACGCGGCACCTGCTACAATTGCCAAAAGGATCACTAACAGGATGATCAAAAGGACCTGGCGGATCCTCCGCCCGCGCCTTCTTTTCCTCCTCTGCTTTTCCAGCTTTGTCCTATGTCTTACATTAGCCATAAATTCTTTCCTTCGATCTTTGGGCAGCTGCCCACATCTAGAGTCATTCCGTTTTATTTTAGCATATGCAATTTGGAATTCCCATCACTTTTATCCATGCAGACCACTATCTTCATATCTCTATTATCGTAGGGAAGGACCCACTCCAGAGGTGGATTCCTTTTGCAGAATCCCTTATTCGAGAAAAGTTACCGCCTGCCCATAATAAGTCCGCCCTATTATAAATCCTATGGACTGGCGTAAAAAATAATACAAAAAAAAGATGACCCGGCAGGCCATCTTTCAAAGGGAGTATGAAAAAAATGAAAAAGATAAAAATCAAAAATGAAAAAGCCATTTGCTTCTATCTCTTCTGACAATGTTATAGTACTAAATCCTTTTGAATAATCTGTACATAGAATATGAACAGAATGTTAATATTCATTGAATCCAGTTTCTTATTTTTTCAATTTCCCTTCGATAGCCTTCATCATCATTGGGCGTTTCCAAAATAAAGGGACGTCCCTGCAGCAGTGGATGGGTAACCACCCTTTCCAAGGCTTCATCCCCGATCATCCCCAGGCCTATTTTTTCATGCCGGTCTTTCCGGGACCCGCATGGGTTCTTGCTGTCGTTCAGATGGACCGCCAGGAGCCTCTCTATCCCTATGGCTTTATCGAATTCATCCAGTACTTCATCCAGATGCCCTTTGATATCATATCCGGCATCCCAGACATGGCAGGTATCGAAGCAGACACCCACCTTTTCTTTTAGCCGTACCCCCTCTATAATCCGGGCCAGTTCTTCAAAGGTGGAACCGATCTCTGCTCCCTTTCCCGCCATGGTCTCTAACAGGACTGTCGTTTCCTGCTCCGGAAAAAGGGTGTTGTTTAATGCGTCCTGGATATGCCTGGTCCCGGTCTCTTTTCCCAGGCCGGTATGGGATCCGGGATGGAAGTTGAAATAATTTCCCGGGAGCAGTTCCATCCTCTGGAGGTCTTCCTTAAAAACCCTCTGCCCAAATTCCCGCACCTCGTCTTTTTTCCCGGCCAGGTTCATGGTGTATGGCGCGTGGGCTACCAGTGTGCCAAACTTTTCTTTTGTTAAAAAGTCCCTGAGGTTTTCAAAATCTTCCTCAGGCCTTTCCTTGGCATTTCCACCTCGTGGGTTCCTGGTAAAAAAAGCAAAGGTATCTCCGCCCAGCTTTTTTTCCTGTTTCCCCATCGCGAAGTATCCGTCTTTCAAAGAAACATGGTTTCCGATATAGATCATGCCTTGCCCCGACCTGCTTTCTTTTCTTCCATGGAAAGGTTCAGCTGTTTTTCCAAATCCTCATAATTATATTTTTCAGATTCAAAATCAAAGGCATCATCCTTGTCCTTCCCGTCTTCCAGGCCGTTTTCCAGGAAATAATGCAGGAGGGAAACTTTGCTTCGGACATTTGTTCCATTTTCGACAGCCACCAGGGCCTTTGTCAAAAATGCCGTATCCCGTCCATATTCCTGGCAGGCATTTATCAAAGAACTGCACTGGGCCTGTGTATACCCAAAGCCCTTGAGCACGCCCAGTTTCAATTCGTCATCTTTGGTCTGCTGTTCTTTTTCCAGCCGCTCTTCTACCAGGTCGGCTTTTTTTGCAATGATAAAGTCAAGATCGGTTACCTGGAGCTTCTTTCCATCTTTCCTGCTCTTATGGACCTTGTAATCAAATACAAAATCAATTTCTTTTGTCTTTTTTACATCTTCCTTCGTCGGTTCCAGGATGTTCCTGCGGATATCGGCATAACGGTAGCTTTCCGGATACCCGATGACACGCTGGAAATCATCCAGTGAAATACGGAACACTCCAGGAGCAGCCCCGGGGTACTCGCAGTAGTCCTTTTTCGATTCCAGAAGATAATACAGGAGTTTGGAATTTTTTCCTTTGATTTTTGCGGCGCCGCTGATCTGGTAAATCCCGCCATGGGATACGGTGGCGCTGATCAGGAACATCCTTAAGATCCTGGAAGGTACAAAAGAAATATAAGCATTATGGTCCCTGCTTTTTTTCGTATCCGCATAGACAATGGCATCAAAATATGGGTAAGCAAAATCCAGCTCCTGCCCTTCATACATGACAGAAAAGGCCAGCCTCTTTTCCTGGATGGATTTTGATGCTTTATACAAAATCTTATAGGCATAAGATTCGTCTTTATAAGGAAGGTAATCCTGTACGGAGGTGACATCTACGGAATACGTCTTTTCGGTAGGATTAGAGGATACCACCCCGCTTACGATATCGAAAAGCACCTGCTCGGCGGATGTCATATCCTGGCGGCATTTGTATAAGATGAAATCCGGATTCCATGCAACAGAAGCAGACCCCTTCTTGAAGGGCTGGTTGCTCTGCCTGCGGACCATCATTTCTACCATGCTGTCAATATACTCATCCAATTGGGAAGCTGCAGCCGGGAAATCCACTGTGGCATTTCCTGTAATCAGTGCATGGTTAAATTCTTTGAATTCAGAAAGGGTGCCGTTTTCTTCTACTATGCCACCCGAAAAAAGCCCATCATCTGCTTTTCTGGACTGGCCATTGCGAAAATCGTCATCCTGCCTGGCTACACCGATTTTTCCATTTTCATCAAATTCAAGCTGGTCTTTCATTACTGCATATCCCATCATTATTCATCTCCCCTTGCAAAATATTCTCTCTTTTTCATTCCTAGGGGACGTCCAAAAATATACGGACTATCTGGAAGAACTGATTGAGATGTTATCATTGGATTTCTTTTTTGGAAAGCGACGTGTTTTTTTCCCTTTTTTGTCAAAATCGGGGTATTCTTGGTATATTATATCATATTTAATGCTGCTTTTTTCTATACCCTTAAATAAAATGCCTTTTTCCGCTATTTTTTATTTCTTTTTGTTAACATTTTTTGCTGTTTTTGGAATATTTTTCACTTCTTGATCAATGATCCAAGCAAGGAAATGTAAATTTTTTTTTGAATTTCTTTTATATAAGTGATGAAATAACCAATAAATCGGGTCTTTTATGGATATACGTGCTGGATTTGTTTAATAGTGCATATATCTTGGTTTATTATATCACTTTTAATATTGTGTTGTCTGCCTCTGTTTTTTCACTATTTTTTACGAAAACCGGTATCTTTTTTCACTATATAGAGCGGATCATACTGACGAATATATAAAAAGGAGGGTCCCCCTTTCAGGGAACCCTCCTCTCGTTCCTTTATCCTTTTTCCGGCCGCAATGGCTGCTTCCTTTTTCTATTTTCTCTGCAGCTATGGCTGCTATCTTTTTCTGTTTCCTTACTGGTATAGCATCCGTATTTTTTTTATTACTTATATGGCTGCTGGCTCCTTCTTTTTTCCCGGCTGTACTATCAGCTGTCCAGCTTTTCCTCTTATTATGCTTTAGAGAAAAGTTTTTCCGAATGCGCTGCTTCCTCTTTCTCCGGATTATTTCTTCCTGTAAGCACAGCCTGCTTATTCTTACGCCTC
Source organism: uncultured Lachnospiraceae bacterium (assembly GCA_902797185.1). GTDB lineage: Bacteria > Bacillota > Clostridia > Lachnospirales > Lachnospiraceae > RUG14243. The sequence goes on along the minus strand of CADBRV010000021.1, from coordinate 3,173 downwards.
TTTCCATTCATCTGCACACCGCCCCGATATGCCTTTTCTTTTAGCTTAATGCCATCATCTGGACTTCCTGTTTTCAAAGCCAGACACCTGCCCTTTTGGCCTGATACCATAATCTTGGCTTCTGGTTTTCCAAGCCAAATAATTGCTTCAGATCCTCTTAACCAATGCTCACGCTTTATATCAGATGGTATTTTCCGTTATGGCAGAAGGCGCTTTCAGGATGATGTATATTCCTAAAGATACTGCATCTCCTGACAGCTGCCATGCCTTTTACAGCTCTGCTTTCATTTCATTGATCATTTTATATTTATCGATATTTTCTTCCAGGTCTCTTTTTAAAACAGCAATAATATATGCCTGCCTTGAACCATATGCTTCTGAAGCAATATCTACATCATCCATCAGTTCCATCGGGATTGCGACAATCGTCCGGAAATTGGATGATTTTTCTTTCTTATGTGAACTACTTCCGGCAGGATCCTGGCTTGACTGGGCTTTTTTTCTCCTGCCTCTTGTCCTTTTTCCTGAATCCTGAGCGCCGAATTCTGCATTTCTTCCCGTTTCCGCATATTCTTCATCCGCGGAGGCTTCGTTTACAGCCTCTTTTTCTGCAGTCTCTTCTGCCGTTTCTAAGCCATCCTTTCTGCCTTCTTTTATTTCTTTAACAGATTTCTCCGTTTTTGTCTCCACATGGGCAGCCTGCGCCATGGATGAAAAAATATCATTTGCCGATGCTTTTGATTTCGCCATTTTCAATCCTCCTGATGGATCCGTTCTAATAGTTCCTTTGTCACATTTGCGTAATCCACCGCTGCATTGCAAGTAGGATCATAATCAAATAAAGATACATTATTCGCCTGGGCATCCTGTACTGCCTGGCAGATCCGGATCGGTGTTTTAAAATACGGAAATCCAAACTGCTCTGCCACTTTTGGAAGGGCAGCAAATGTCGTTTTATCTAGGGAAGTCCGTACATCATAGTTTGTCATTAATGCGCCATAGATTTTAAGGTCCTCATTTGTATTTTCTACGACCTGGTTGATCGTGCTTATGAGTTTTGCCAGCCCGTCAATGGCATATTTGGAGCCAATTAATGGGATGATGCATCCATTGCTGGCAGATAGGGCATTGAGCATAAATATCCCCAGGTTTGGCGGTGTGTCGATAATGCAGAAGTCATATTCATGCTCTATCTGCTTAAGCGCCTTCTTTATGACTGTAAACCCGCCAATTTTGCTCATGACCTCATATTCAATGGTAGATAGCAGCTCGTCTCCTGGCACTATATCTCCAAGGTCCATGTGCTGGATCGCTTCTTTAATGGTACATTCACCCTTAAACAAGTCAAAAATGGTATTCTCCCCTTCTATCTTTGCACCATATGTAGAAGTTGAGTTTGTCTGAGGATCTAAATCCAAAAACAATACCTTGTACTGGATCCTTCTCAAACTGTCTGCCAGACACAGGGCCGTAGTCGTTTTGCCTACTCCGCCCTTTTGGTTTGCTACAGATATTGTTATCACGCCAGTCTCCTTTTAAATATATCAAGTTATATCCTTATAATTATCTATGATTCTATATTCTACTATAGGATTGAATATTTATCTATATTTTTATATTAGTTTATTTATTATTATATATAAAACTATATTTGTACATACATTATGCATAACATTATATGTATTAATAATATAATATATATTATTATGTACTTTAGCATATATACAGGAAAATAGTATAGTATATCGTTAAATATAATTTTATATTATTAACTGTTAATATATATTACACTATACTATGCAATATTACAATATGTAATTATATATATCTGTATGATATTACTACTACATATCATATTACATGATAATATATATGCATATATCATATTGATAGTTTTGAAATACCGATTACATCATTTTTTATTTCATGTATATACATGTATATTAATATATATATATGTATATTATATTTCCAAGTCAATATTTGCCTTGACCTTTTGTCCGTCATGCTGAAATGAATTTTATCAAAATATTTTCTTATACATTTATATTCCATTAAATACAACATATATCAGGAGAACAAGGCTTAGATACATACATACATATATATATGTGTGTATGAACATATTCCTACATATACCTTATATGCATAAGATATATGTAGATATAGTATGTCGTATTATACATCTATATAATTATATGTATATATAACATCATACTATAAATAATTATATGATATATGTAATTATATATGCATATAATAATATGTATTTTACGACATATATAATATACTATTATATATTATAGCATGTTATATTATAAATAGACATGTTACAATATAATAGCATCTTTAGCAAATATGTGATATATACATATATACTAGATGATAAGTATAGACATAGCGTCATATTGAGCTATTGTCAATGATTTTATAACTAAAACATCCCACACCTAAAAGTATGTTGATCCTTGAAAACCCAATAATGTAGGCAATAGAAAAGGCATAGAAGCCGGCACCTTTGGTATAATTGAATTGTCCAGAAACAACTAAACAAAGCAGCAGGTCTATGCCAACTTCAATTTTACCATCTGTGGTCGATACGATCGAGCCCCTTGCCGGTGGAGACCGTGTAAATGCTTTTATCGTAGATGACAGCCTGTTTGAAAGGACAAGCTGTAAAAAACGGGAGCTTGGCTCGAAGGTATTTGGCCATGCCTCCATGCGATATACAAAAGGTTACCGCCTAATGCCTTAAGCTGGACAGACGGCAATACGATGGTCCCGGCTAGCAGCACCCTGCTTGCTTCTTCGAAAGAACAGAACACCCTTGGAGTCCAGAAAAAGTATGACGGCCGGTCCCTTGTAGGACGCCGGCGCAAGCTTGTTCAGATGAAGGGCGCCGATGCAATGCTGGAACTAATCCGCACAGCACAGGCGGCCGGGCATGGTGCGGGCTATGTACTTTTTGACACCTTGTTCTCGTGCCCGGCGCAGCTCCTTGCGGTCAAAGCCTTGGGCTGGATGCGGTCGCCACGGTTAAAAAGAGCCCCAGGACCCGTTACGAATCCAATTGGGGACAGCTTTCACTGAAGAAGATCTACGGCATCTGCAAAAAGCGCATGGAAGACATCCCATTTGCAGAATCTTGCCAGATCCTGGTAAAAGCGATGTTT
>CADBRV010000020.1 GCA_902797185.1 uncultured Lachnospiraceae bacterium | reverse complement strand
TTTGCATGTACATATCCAGGCTTTCTGTAAAATCTTAAATTATTATTACATAAAAAGGATCGTTCGTAAATCATTATAAGGCAATGTATATATTATCCGAATCCGGTTTCGGGCAGGGATAAAAAGTGTTAAGATGTGAATATTATAGGTAGAGAGCCACGCTGCGAAAATTCGCATTATGCGCAAAGGCGTGGGCTGTGTCATTGCCTTTCGCGCGATGATATTTTCGGGAGAGCCACGCCATGTAAAATTGCACTCCGTGCGAAGGCGAGGCCTGCGTCATTGCCTTTCAGGCAAGGATATGAAAGGGGAAAAATACCCTTTTCCGGATTTTTCAGGAAAAGGCGTTTTTTAGGAGTCTGGCAAATGAAAAGCAAAGGGTTTTTACAAAAGATGGCGGCTTTTGGGCTGGCCGGAGCGCTTTTATTAAGCGGCTGCGGGCAGCCCAAGGCCGGGACGAGTGGGAACGCACAGCCTGGCGGGGCAGCATCCGCGGATTCTTCCATGGAAAGCGCCGAGGCAGCAGCAAATGCCCCGGTACTGGAGGAGCAGTCCACCGAATTTACAGCATATGTAGGGACGGCAGTGACGGCGTTTGACAATACGGATGCCACCGGTGCCAATGAAACCCAGCTGGTGCCATCGAATGCCAGTGGGGATGCCCAAGGGGAAGAGCTGGCCATGAATACCGTGAGCAGCTTCCATACCATGACGGGCTCTTGGAACCTGGATAATATCGAATGTGATGACACTTCCGTGCCTTATCTGATGCCACTGCGCTTTGACGGGCAGATCCAGGATATCCAGGTCACAAATGTAGAGTTTACGCCGGAGGAAAGTACACAGGCCGGTACGGATGCCGGGCAGGATGCCGGCCAGGCGGATTCGGACCAGGAGGCGGGCTCTAACGGCGCCGACCAGGAGGATGAAAACCAGACGGCAGCCTTCACTGATTCGGACCAGGCAGACAGCAGCCAGACGAAGGGCACTGCAGACAGCGGCCAGGCAGCAGACAATAGCCAGGCAGCAGGTACTGAGACAACGGAAAGCCAGTCTTCCGAGCCATATACCATTTTGGATTCCGTATCAGCGGCACATCAGGGGACACAGGTCGCCTGTGCCAGCGTGCAGCTGAACCAGGCAGGGACTTATACCATTACTTTTAGCGCGGTTTCTCCATCGGGGCAGGAAAATGACCAGACGGTCACGGTCCACACCCAAGACGATTCTTTTGCCATGGACCTGCTTTCGGGCGCTGTGCCGGACCAGATGATCGTCAATCCGGCATCTTCTTCCCTGCTGACAGACCTTGCGCAGATTTACCAGGCACTGTTTACCGTGATTGAGCAGAATTCCGCGTCCGATGCCGGAATCCTGGCATCTACGGATTTCTTCCGGGAATATAACCTGCTTCTTACCAGCGCGGGGCAGCAGGCGGTTACACTGGACCAGCTGGTAGCTTCTTCTGCCGGCACGGAAAACGGGACCTCGTCGCCGGTTACCGATGGCACGTCTACAAGGGTCTATGTAGCGCCTTCCGTGACTTTCAGAAGCAGCGGGAGCAGCTATAGCACGTATTCATCCGGCAGCAGTTCTACTGGCAGCAGCGGTTCCGGCAGCAGCACTTCCGCTGGCAGCGAAGGCACCGGGACCGGTAAAGAAGGTACATCGGATTCGAACAAAGAGGGTACTTCCGATGAAAATGGGTCATCCGGTTCTACTACCGGTGGAAGCGGTACATCCACTACCCCGTCGGATGGAAGCGGCACATCCGGCTCTGGCTCCGGCAGCGATGGAACCTCCGGTGGCGGAAGTGACAGCGGCGGCGGGACGACGCCAACCACGCCCACGACGCCTACGACCCCGTCCGATGGTGGCGGCGGGACGACTACGCCTACGACCCCGTCCGATGGCGGCAGCAGTACCAGCGTAGAAGGACAGTAAACAAGGAGGAGATCCTGCCATGTGGCGCATTATCAGGATTACAGAAGCAGATTACGGCTGTGAGGAACGCCTGCCTGGAGAAGGGGAAAAAGCCCTGGTCTTCTTAAAAGAGGACGAAACCGGGAAAGCGAAACAGGTCACGGTGGAAGAAGCTTTCCTTTCCGCCAAGGGGCTATCGGAAGGCAACACCTGGCCGGAAGAGAAGAAATAAAAAGTAATTCCTTTTTGCCAGGATTTGCGGAAAACAGAATTTGGCCTTGGGATAAGGAATAAAGAATATAGTTAAATATTTTGAAATATTAATGGAAAGCGGGTGAGTATAACAGCTCCGCCCGCTTTTTCCATGCAGGGATAGGAAGATGGAAGACCGGGAAATGGAAGACACAAAGAGGGAAGATCAGAAAAATGATCAGAAGGAAAACGGCCAGAAGGAAAACAACCAGAAAATAGAAGCAAAGCGGCACAGGATGCTGGAGGAGCCGGTGGAAAGCCTGGTTCCGAAAATGGCGGTACCCACCATCATCAGTATGCTGATTACCGCATTTTATAACCTGGCGGATACCTTTTTCGTAGGACAGCTGGGCAGCAACGCTGCTACCGGCGCAGTGGGCATCATTTTTTCCTACATGGCACTGGTCCAGGCCATTGGTTTTTTCTTTGGGCAGGGCTCCGGAAATTACATCTCCAGGGCCATCGGCAGCAAGGATTTTGGAAAAGCGTCCAAGATGGCGGCTACCGGTTTTTTCCTTGCCCTTTTTACCGGCATTGTCCTTGGGGCAGTGTGTTTCCTGTTTCGAACCACATTGGTCCAATTTTTAGGGGCGACGCCTACGATGATGGAGGATGCGGTTTCCTATTTCGTCTGGATCCTGGTGGGGACGCCCTGGATGATGGCGAGCCTGGTTTTAAATAACCAGCTGAGGCTCCAGGGAAACGCGGTGTTCGGCATGGCCGGCCTGGTGAGTGGCGCCGTGCTGAATATCATTGGCGATCCGGTGCTGATTTTCGGCTTCCATATGGGAGTGTCCGGAGCCGCGCTGGCAACGATCCTGAGCCAGCTGGCCAGTTTTATCATCCTGCTTTGGGGCGTGCAGCATTCCAGCAATGTCTCGATCCAGTGGAAGAATTTTTCCCCGTCGGGATCGCGTATCAAAGAAATGGTAGCCGGCGGCCTTCCGTCTTTGGGAAGGCAGGGGTTGGGCAGCATCGCCATGCTGCTTTTGAACCGGTTTGCGGGATTTTATGGGGACGAAGCCATCGCCGCTTTTACCGTCGTGACGAAAGTAGTGAATATTGCCAGCTCGGTGGTTCTGGGCTTCGGGCAGGGCTTCCAGCCGGTCTGCGGGTTCAATTTCGGGGCAGGCAGGATGGACCGTGTGAAAAAAGCGTTCTGGTTTGGCGTCCGCGTCACGACCATCGTGGTTACGGTGATCAGCGTTTTGGCATGGATTTTCGCCCCGCAGATCATCCAGGTCTTCCGGGATGACCCGGAGGTTATCGCGATCGGAACAAAAGCCCTGCGCTACCAGATGCTGATTACGCCTCTGGTAGGGTTTGCGATTATGACCAATATGTTCCTGCAGAACATCGGGGACGCAGTCCCGGCCACCCTGGTAGCCACTTCCCGACAGGGATGGATCTTCCTGCCGCTGCTTTTTATCTTTATGTATACGATGGGACTGTTTGGGCTGGAGATTACGCAGCCGGTATCGGACGCGTTAACGTTTGTCCTCTGCATCCCATTGGCTCTGCGGCAGCTGAAGAGGCTGGACCAGTGGAAAGAAGGTGAGTAAGCGGGCACGAGACCTGTAAAGGCGTAAAGCATTACGGCAATATACGCGCCCGCTGCGCTGGAGTGATTTACATAAACCGGTTCCTTGGAGTCGTAGCACCTGCTGAGGAAGTGCTTTTTACATAAATTGCACCTTTACACCGGCCGGGTCTGTTACAAAAAAGAAATGCACATTTGGCATGGGAGAGATCATCGGCGTAGCTTCAAAGCCCGCGGCGATGAGGCTCTCCCTCTTTTTTTCTACATCGTCTGCCTGAAAGCCGATGGACAGGTTCTCGTTTCCGGAGTTTTCGGCTTTTTCATTCTCAATGATTTCAACGCAGGTTTCTCCCGCGGCATTGGCCAGGAAAACAATATTCCGTCCGGCTGGGCGCAAGTCCTGTACGACGGACAGCCCGGCATGATTTGAGAAGAAATGGATCTCCTCTTCAAAATGTTTCGTCTGGATCGTTACGTGAAGCATTTTCATAAACTTTACCTCCCAATGCTGAATAATCTGTTATTGTGAAGAAAAGGAAATGTCATGTATATCCATTCCATTTCGAGGGAAATGGCATGGACATCAATATCATTTCGCCTGATGGTAGAATTATACAATATCAGCTGTCTGGGAAAAAGCATAAGCCCAAGTACACGGATCTGCCAATCCATCATTCATCTATCAGAT
>CADBRV010000019.1 GCA_902797185.1 uncultured Lachnospiraceae bacterium | reverse complement strand
TTCGCCTTTCTTTTCGAGTTCGCCTTTCTTTTCGAGTTCGCCTTTCTTTTCAGGTTCTGCCTTCTCTTCGGCTTCTTCCTTCTTCCCAGGTTCTGCCTTCTTTCCCGGTTCGTCTTTCTTTCCGGCAGCCTCTTTGGCATGGAACCATTTATGGCGCTTCTTTCCGGATTTTCCTCCAGTGCCCTCCGTATTTTCATCCACAGATCCTGTTTCCGGTCCCTGGGGAATTTCCATCTGGCCGTCCTGCCCCGTATCGCCGGTCAAAGCAAGGAAGACATCTTCCAGGGATTCTTCTTTGCGGTCCATCTGCAAAAGCTGCATGCCGGAATGGAAAATGGCAGAGGAAATCTCCGGCCGGATGTCATCCTGCGCGTCTGATTCCACCGCGGCTTTGATTTCTGCTGCCTGCCCTTCCTTTGCTTTGTCTTCGCCGGAAGGTGGAAGGACGCGGACATTATTCACTTTATCCATAGACTCCAGCGTCTCCTGGAGCCTTTCCCATCCGTCCCCGGTTACCGTGATCGTGATCGTCAGGCTGCCCTTCTTCTGCCCCTTCAGGTTGTCCGGCGTATCGTTGGCAATCAGGGAACCGTTATTGATGATCCATACATCGTCACACAGCGCGCTGACTTCCGAAAGGATATGGGAACTTAAAATAATGATGTGGCCGCTTCGGAGCGTCCGCAAATAGTCAAACATTTCGATCTGCTGCTGCGGGTCAAGGCCTGCCGTCGGCTCATCCAGGATCAGGATCTGAGGGTCATTTATGACAGCCTGGGCAAGCCCTACACGCTGGCGGTACCCTTTGGACAGGTTCCGGATCAGCCGGTCCTTCATGTCCGTGGTCCGGGTGTTTTCCATTGCCTTTTCCACCCTGCCGGCGCGCTCAGCTTTCGGCACGTTTTTCAATTCTGCTGCAAAAAGCAGGTACTCTTCCACCGTCATGTCCGGATAAACCGGAGGCACTTCCGGAAGGTACCCGATCCTTTTCTTGGCTTCTTCCGGTTCTTTTAGAATGTCAAACCCGTCAATTTTGACAGTCCCGCTGGTGGGGGCCAGGTAACCGGTCATTATATTCATCGTCGTGGATTTTCCGGCGCCGTTTGGCCCGAGGAAACCGTAAATCGTGCCCTCTTCCGCTGTGAAAGAAAGGTCACGGACGGCGGCATGGTTACCATATTTCTTGGTAAGATGTTCTACCTCGATCATTGCAATTCTCCCTTATGAAAATTTCTGATAAAACCAGTAATTATACGTTAAGGAAGAATTGTGTTTTTTATTCTGAAAACTTGTGAAAATATTGTGATGATTTTGTAAATCAGCTGATTAGCGCAGCGCCATTTCGATAGCTGCGTCGCATTCCAGAGGGTTGTCCATATTTGCCAGACGCCCGGCACCGGAGATCTCCACATAGCTGCTGTCCGGCTCCTGCCGGCTCCAGAAGCGGGCAGACCTTATGGCGAGGGGGCTGTCATATTCACCCACACAGATAAAAAGCGGATAGGTCCGTTCGTCCTGCCATGGGACGCAGGGCATGGAATGGATAGAAGAAAGGGCTTTGGCAGAGCTCCTGGGAAATTTCAGGTTCAGCTGGTAATACTTTTCCTGGGCGCCCGTTGTATAAGCAGCCAGCTTTGTATTCCTTTGGGCAAAGGTTTTCTTCGGAAGGTTACAATAAAGCATAGCTTTCTTCCAATCCTTCTGCCGGTCCTGCTCCAGCACCTTGGGTTCACGTCCTAGGGGATAGCCGCCGATGCAGACCAGGGAAAGCACCTGCTCCGGATAACGGGACGCGTAATCCTGTGCCAGCATTGCGCCGACGCCAACTCCAACTAAATTAGCCGCCGCCATCCCTTCTTCTTCCAGGATCTGGTGCAGGTACAAGGAAGTCTTCTCCAGCCTTTCATTATCCTTCGACTTGCCATGTCCGCAGAGGTCCGGAATGATAAGCTTATGGTCCCCAAAATGTTCCGCCTGCTCCTCAAAGCAGGTATGGTCGCCAAAAGCAGGGTGCAGGAATACGATGCAGCTTTCTTTCCCGTCATTGGTCCAATAATGCAGGAGCGTGCTGCCCAGCTGTTTTTCCCGGAGCGCCCTGCCGGTTTGTGTATCCATGGCTTTTTCCTCCTTTCCATCCATTTTCAAGACTTTTTAGGGACTTTCCTATCATTTACCTGTCTTCTGGCAGGCGATAAAAGCAGCTGTCCCTATTCAAGGTAGGAAGGGCAGCGATCCATCTCCAGACAGAAGGCAAACCAGGCTGTGCTTCCATAATCCTTTACACGTTTCAAGCACAGCGAATTATATTTCTTTTAACAGTATTTTATCCCTCACCTGTATATTCTGCTTTGCGAATAAGAAAAGAAAATGTAAAATAATTGGGCTCCACACGGAAGGATGAACTTCCTGTCTGATTCTTGCAATACGCGGCAGCTCAAGGCATTTCTTTCCTCTTGCCGCCAGCCACCGCAAAAAAAACCGACGTCCTGCAGGGATTTTCTTCCCGCAAAACGCCGGTCTCTTTATTCTTTCTTGTATTCCGCTAAATAGTATGCAAATGCAGGCAGCACCAATATCACAGAACAGCGCCAACATTGCAGAGCACTTCTGCATGGACCGATTAGCCGTTAGATGAGTCCCCTAGGCAGGCATTTTCTCCCATCCCATGCCTTTACAGCAGGACGTCACAATCCCTGTCTGGCAGGATCCTGTTCCTGCACTATGGGGAAGTTATCCCAGATAAGCGGATGCTGCCAACGCTGCCGCAGCCCCATCCGAAGCGGCTGTAGCCAGCTGGCGGTACTGCTTCGTGCGGCAGTCTCCCGCTACAAAAACGCCTTCCGTCCTGGTCTTGCAGCTTTCATCCGCCACAAAATACCCTTCCGGAGAAAGGTCCGCCAGGTTTTCGAACCTCTTATTGTCCGGCACCTGCCCAACCGCGATAAACAGGCCTGCCGCCGGGACAGTAGTCTTCTCCCCCGTAACCTTATTGGCCACTTCTACGCCTTCCACCCTGTCATTTCCAAGGATGGCGGTCACATTGCTGTTCAAGAGGAACTGTACGTTGTCCCTTGCTTTCAGGTTTTCCACCGTCGTTTCATCGCCCCGGAAAGCGTCTCTGCGGTGTACCAGGGTAACCTTGGAGCAGAGGTTTGCAAGGAAAGCGGCATCCTCCAGCGCCGTATTCCCTCCCCCGACAACTACTACCTCTTTGCCGCGGTAAAACATGCCGTCACAGGTAGCACAGTAGCTGACGCCGCTGCCGGTTAAATCTTTTTCCCTTTCAACACCCAGAAGGCGGCGCTGTACTCCGGTAGCCAGGATCACGGTTTTCGCTTCATAAGTATTTTCATTGGTATGGACGACTTTTTTATCCGGCAGGTTTTCCACAGAAAGCACGTTTTCAAAAGAAACCTGGGCGCCTAATTCCTTTGCCTGGTTGAAAAGCGCCGTTGCAAAGTCATATCCGGTTACATGGGCAATGCCGGGATAATTTTCGATATCCGGCGTATTGATAATCTGCCCGCCATAAGACAATTCTTCTAAAACCAGGACGCTCCTTCCGGCACGGCATCCGTAAACTGCTGCCGTAAGGCCGGCCGTCCCTGCTCCGACTATAAGGATATCTACCATATTTCTACCTCCTGGCTGTTTCCAGCCGGTGTCCTATCTAAACTGCTGCAGCAGGCAGTGTTATTTTGCTACTTCCTGCCCTGCCTTATCGTAGCCCGCATTTCCTTCTACATGGCGGCAGAGTGCCTGGAACGTCTCTTCGCTGATGTCATGCTCGATCCGGCAGGCATCTTCCTTTGCCGTCTCCGGGTTTACCCCCAGTGAAATAAAAAAATGTGTCAATGTTGTATGGCGGTTGTAAGTAGACCCTGCGATTTTCTTGCCGCTGTCGGTCAAGACCAGCATGCCGCCATGGTCCTTGGTCAGGTAGCCGTTCTCAATCAGCCTTTTTGTTGTATAAGAAACGCTGGGTTTCGTAATGCCAAGTTTTTCAGCCACGTCGATGGAACGGACATATCCCTGCTCTTCCTGGATCATCAGGATTGCTTCCAAATAATCTTCTACCGTCTTGCCGACGCCTTCTTTTTCTCCTCTTGCCATGATAACTCACTCCTCTATTTTAATTAAAGTTAAGTATTTTTAATATTTTTAACTAAAATTAGCACATTCAAACTAAAAATGCAAGTACTTGGCTGTCTTTTCCTCTTTCCTTATGAAAAATAGGAAATGAACCCATAGATAACCAGGAACGCGATCAAAACCGGAAGGATATATTTAAAATAGAATTTCAGCTTGGAAGGCACCCGGATGCCTGTGCCGGTATTTGCTTCTTTCATAAAATGGTCAAACCCCCAGCCGTATTTCCAGGTACAGAACAGGCAGAAAACCAGAGAGCCGATGGGAAGCACCAGGCTGCTGACAAAGAAATCCTCCAGGTCCATGACCGTATTCCCGGCGCGGAGGGGCTGGAAGGAACTCCATACGTTAAATCCTAGGGCACAGGGGATGGAACAGCAGGCAATGATGATCCCGTTGATGGGGCCTGCCTTTTTCCTGCTGGTGCCTCTTAAATCGATCCAGAAAGCCTGGCAGTTTTCAAATACGCCGATCATGGTGGACAAGGCAGCGAAGAACAGGAAGATGAAAAACAGCGTCCCCCAAAACCTGCCGCCTGCCATGCCGGAAAAGACCGGAGGCAGCGTTTTAAAAATCAGCCCCGGACCGGCATCCGGTGAAACTCCAAAGGAATAGCAGGCCGGGAAAATAATCAGCCCGGATACAATGGCGACAAACGTATCCAGGATCGTGACGATAATGGCTTCCCCACCCAAAGTTTTCTTTTTATCAATATAACTGCCATAGATCTCCATGCCGCCCATGCCGATGCTCAAGGTAAAAAAGCTCTGGTTTAACGCGGCATAGAAGACATTGAAAAGCCCGGTCTCCTCTACTTTTTCCATGCTGGGCATCAGGTAGAAGGAGATCCCCTTGGCAGCATTTGGCAGTGTCAGGGCACGGATGCACAAAAATACCATAAGTGCCAAGAGGATGATCATGATTACTTTGGTGACCTTTTCCACGCTGTTCTGCAGCCCGAAACTGCAGACTACCGCGGTGATCCCTACCACGACCAGCATGCTGATGATGAGGATCTTCGGCGAAGACATCATCTGCTGGAAGACGTCCGCCGCTGCCTGGGCGGATTCCTGCTGGGTGCCGTCAAAAGCGCCGGTGGCCATCCGGAAGGCATAGTATAAGATCCATCCGGATACGACCGAATAATAGAACAGGAGCACATAGTTGCCGGCAATAGCGGGATAGCCCCATAAATGCCATTTTGACCCCGGTTTTTCCAATTTACGAAAGGCAGGAAGGATGCTCCTCCCGCTGGCACGCCCGACGGAATACTCCATGACCAGTACCGGGATGCCCAAAATCACCAGGCAGATGACATAAAACAGCACAAAAATGCCTCCGCCGTACTGACCTGTAATATATGGGAACCGCCATACATTCCCGATGCCGATGGCACATCCTGCCGAAAGCAAGATAAACCCGAGCCTGGAGCCCAGTGTCTCTCTCTGTTCCACTACAAATACCCCCTTTTATGTCACCGCCTGAAAGGCGGTGACGCAGGCCGTGCCTGCGCGCTCTGCGCACGTTTTCCCGGCACAGCTCTCCGCTTATTCCGATTTTGCTAATGAAAGCCAGACGGGACAATTATAGGGGTTTCATGGCGCAAGGTCAATGTAAAGAGGTTTTTCCCATATCTATCTTAAGGAAGGGCCCGCTTCAACGAAAGGATTTCTTACGATGCACCAGCCGAATCGTCCTATGTCGTCGCCTTGCAAAGCGATGTCGCAATCCGCGCACTCACGCGAAGCGTGATCTTTCATATCGCGGCTCTTCTTCAGGACGATTCGGAATGCGGCCTTTGTCCCATAAAAAAATCCCCTGCAGGTTTCTGCAGAGGCAAAAAATACGAACCCGGCAAGGAAAGCATTTTTATGCAGTCGCGTTTTCCTGCAGGATCTGCTGCAGGGAGGACATGGAACTGGTATGGGAACGGACAACTTTGGTGTCGGAACCGGCGCTGTCCAGGGCGCACCTTACCATTTTATGGGAAACGGTATGGGTAAAAATAATCATCAGGTCTGCACCACTGATTCGGTGCTCCATGCCACCCTTATATTTACAGAATACTTTTGCGCGGCACCCATGCTTGCCGCACAGGTCCTTATATCGCCGTTCCATACATTCATTCCCGCCAATGATA